>JAAZDI010000325.1 GCA_012512295.1 Syntrophomonadaceae bacterium | reverse complement strand
TTTTCAGCTCTTCCTCTAAAACGGACAGCACTCGGGATTGATCTTGGATACTCTCCATATCAATAAAATCAATAATAATAATGCCACCGATATTTCTCAAGCGAAGCTGACGGGCAATTTCACTAGCAGCTTCCAAATTAGTTCTTAATACTGTATCAGCCAGGTTAATACTGCCAACGTATTTGCCGGTATTCACATCAACGGCTGTAAGGGCCTCCATCTGATCAATAACTAAGTACCCGCCCGATTTTAACCAAACCTTCCGTTTCAAGGCCTTTTCTATTTCCACTTCAACGCTGAATCTTTCAAATAAATCAACCGGCTCATAACTAATCCGATGCTTCAGCCTTAACTGCCGCTCATCCAGTTCCAGCACGTCCAAAATTTTGTCGTAAACCCACCGGGAATTAACAATCATCCGGTTAACCTCTTCGGAAAACAGATCCCGCATAATCCGCTGCACAAGTTCTAAATCACGGTGAATTAACGAAGGGGCACTAGCAAACCGACTCCGAAACAAAATTTTTTCCCATAATCTGGTCAGAGCTCTAGCTTCATGCTGGAGAGTTTCCTCGCCTACCCCCTCAGCGACGGTCCGCACAATTAAACCCATCCCGGGAGCCTTGACGTTCTCAGCCAGGTTCCGCAGTCTCTCTCTTTCCCGTTCATGATCGATCCGTCGAGAGATCCCAATATAATCCATGGTCGGCATTAGGACTAGATGTCGCCCGGGTAAAGTAATGTGGGTCGTGACCCGAGCCCCCTTGGTACCTATCGGTTCTTTAACCACCTGAACGAGGATCTCCTGTCCCTCTTTTACTAACTCATCGATCGAAGCATGATGGGGGTGGGAGACATTTGCCCCTGGTTCTTGTCCCTCGTGGCTCTCTTTTAAGCCCCTGGCCCCGGCAACATCCTCAACATAAAGAAAGGCATTTTTATCTAACCCGATATTGACAAAAGCAGCCTGCATCCCGGGCAGCACGTTTTCGATCCGACCCTTATAAATATTGCCAACCAAGCGTTGTTCTGTGTCCCTTTCGACATAGAGCTCGACTAGCTGGTGGTTTTCCAATACGGCGACCTGGGTTTCACCTCCAGATGCCTGTACTAAGATATCCTTAACCATCAATCTCACCTCCCCACCTACAGTAACTAATAGCGGTTATTTAAATTACCTGGTAATTACGTCCATTGGCGATAGATAGCGACCTTCCCGGCTGACAAATAGGCCGGTCCGCCGAATTCGCAGATTATTTTTATCCCAAGTTAGTCCACCATAGCGCTCCAGCGATTCCATAACTTCAATCGGCCGGATTGCCTTGGATGCGTTGAGCTTTAACCAGATATCGCCCTGCACCAACTGGTTTTGCCAGGTCAAATCTAATCGAATCACCGAGTCTCGGGCTTCGATCTCACGGGTCCCCTTAACACTGGAACGAACGATTGGCCAGGATTCCCGAGCCAGGGCCTGAGCCAGCCTTTGGGTAAATTCAGCCGAAGATAGAATTCCCGCATTTGGACAAAGCTGAGCCGTTATTGCGTAACGAGCGACATCAATTAAGGTCATTAGGGATGGCGCTTCTAGTGGTACCATTCGAACCTGGCGAATCTTTAACCCAAGCGGCATCTGCTGCTGTAAGGCCTGACCTATCTCGGCCGGCGCAGACTGACCAGTTAGTTCCATATCCAGGTATTCCCTTTCTCCCTCCATTCCAACCGGCAAAACCGAACCAAATGAAAACTTATAGTGCGGATGGTAACCCTGGGAAAGGGCAACTGGCAATCCCGCCCGTCTGGCGGCCCGTTCGAAGGTCCGGGTTAAATCCAGATGGGAAATATAGGCCATTGGCCCCTGTTTACTATATTCTATCCGAAACCGATACATTTCCAGACTCGTCCCTTCCCAAACTGGTTAAATTCAAGTTAACCCCTAGGGCCGCGCAAACTCCGCAGGTCGTACAGCCCGCCAGTCGACAATCCTCGGTGGTGATTCCACTCATCGCTGCCCGATATTCATCAGCCAAATAATCCCGTGTTACCCCGGAACTCAAATGGTCCCAGGGCAGGATATCCGTAAGTGGTATTTGGCGGTTAGCGTAAAACTCCGGATTAAGTCCCGTTTCCGCCATGGCCTCTCGCCACTTTACCGACTGGAAGTATTCGCTCCAACCATCAAAACGACAGCCCTTCTGCCAGGCTTTTTCCAAAGCCGGTCCCAACCGCCGGTCTCCTCTGGCGATGACTGCCTCCCAGAAACTCAACTCCGCCTCATGCCAGTTATAACTGATCCGTTTGTCTCGCAGTCTTTGCCGCAGGTACTCCTGTTTCGCTTTTAACTCCTCGATCGGATGCTGCCCTTCCCACTGAAAGGGAGTGTGCGCCTTGGGTACAAAATTAGAAACGCTAACCGTCACGTGGACCCGCTTCTTAAACCGACCCCGCCGGGCAGCAGCTGTACCCAGATCAGCAACTCGCCGAGCCAGGGCAACGATCCCATCCAGGTCTGTCATTTCTTCTGTCGGTAAGCCAATCATAAAGTAAAGTTTTAAAGATGACCAGCCCTCTTCAAAGGCCGCTTCGGCTGCAGCAAAAAGGTCGTCCTCGGTTACTCCTTTATTGATTACATCCCGCAGCCTCTGGGTTCCGGC
>JAAZDI010000324.1 GCA_012512295.1 Syntrophomonadaceae bacterium | reverse complement strand
GGGTCGCCTCTATTCGACTGAGCGTTGGCAAGGCCACTTCCAGGTTCCCACCCGGCTTCGGTATCCACTGGATCCCATTTAAGGCAATCGCTAAAAGTAGTTTCTCCCGCGGCACCCCGGCGTTAATCATTTTTTTCACTGCATCCTCAACCTGGTAGTAAGGGGCATTCGCTGCTATGTCCGGGCGAGGATTGCCAGGAGTGGCGTGGTAATAATCGTGAGCCATCAGAATGATCGTATCCGCCACTTGGCCGATATGAACGTAATCATAGCCATCACAATAATTATAAACATTATTAGGGGTGAGGCAAACCAGTAATTCCCGTTCGCCGATTCGCTGCTTTAATAAATCCAGAAACTGATTAAAGCGGTTTTTGATGGCCCGGCTGCCGGGAGTCTCTTCCCGCAAACCCTCAAAATCAATAACTACACCTTGAAAGTTTATGCCAGCCGGATTTGTCGTTAAAAAACTAACCAGGGGATTAATTACCTGTTCCTGCAACTGCTGGTCACTTAAGCTGAGTAATTCCAAAGGAACACTGAGTTCATCTTTGGGGTTGGCGTCAGCACAAAAAACCGACAGGTATTTACGGGCCGTACTTTGTTTTAATTTCCTGGCTTCCTCCCTCAACGTGTCCGGGATACCATACTCAGGGTACTCATCGGCTGGGCCTAATTTCTGCCCTTCAGTGGCAAACCGAACCTTACCCTGAGCATCCTTGGCCACCCGGGACCAACCAACGGAGACGCTGCTTAAATTATCGACCACATCGCTTTCCGACCGACTGTTAATGGCGTAAAAGCCATTTAAAAATAAACTATCACTCGCCCCATGCACTGGTGCGTTAAGTTGGGCTGGAACGCCAGACAAAAACAAGGCTGCCATAACCAAAACGGCAACTATTTGCTTAAATCTAAAATACATACCCCCTATAAACCCCCACTAGATCTTACTTGGATATGATTCTTAAAAAAATCCAGACCTTTCCTGTTTATGCGATCCATTTCGACGAATTAGCCAGAAATCCTGCCGGTAAGTATCGGTAAATAAAGGAAGCGAACCCGGTTCGCTTCCCTGATTATAAAGCCTTCAGACAGAGACTACTTCAACTGAAGTTGAAAACACGGTAACTTCTACTTATAGAAGTGAGAGTATATTAATTCAAATAAATTGAGATAAAAAGCAGGCTCCCGGGTAGGGCAGTCTGCTTATTATTTGCACGTGATTGACGCTTTGCACGATCCTGATTTTTTATTTGACCTAATTATTGCTTTTTTCTTCCGGTTTAACATCCTGCATTAACAAGATTAATTCGTCAACTTTTTCGGCTAAAGTGCGGGCAACTGGCGTATGATCCTGCTCCGGGGCTACCTGGTCTGATAAGTAATGACTAAGATCGTCGATTTCATTCAGTTTTTGATTGACCCCGCGATTAGCTAATGGCCAAAAAACATCGAACTTACTCTTAATCGTGCCGATAATCGCCGGACCGGTAAAACCAACAATAAAGCCGACACCCGACCAGGTCGTTTCCGGCATTACCGGAAAATCGAGGCCAAAATCGAATTTCGCAAAAAAAGACTAGTATCCCCAGGGCTGCTCCGATTCCCAGTAATATCTCATACAAAAATCCTAGATTCCAAACCCCGGTTACTATCCTACTGGGCCAAACCAGCATTCCTTTTTGATTGTATAAATGACCAACCAAACCACCGATCAAGGTCCCTAGCCCATAGAATAATTCTACTGGCATTTAACTTACCCCTTCCGCCTAAACAGCCACAATCTTGCCTACTCCAGTCTATGATTTAGCCCGACCGAAGGATACGATTGCCAGAAGATTAATCATAACGAATGGACAGCCGCTCAGACAAGTGAGGAGCCTTTTCCAACATTAGGAGAAACATCTGTTTTTGCAATGAGATAAATAACGCGGGGGTCAGGGTTCGGATTGTCGCCGTACGGGGGACATCTTTTAGCAAGGCGATCTCCCCAAAAAAGTCACCGTCCTGAAGGATGGCCAACTGCTTATCCTGGCCATCGGCCAATCGTTTCGAAACCTCGACCTTGCCCCGAACCAGGATATAAAACTTGTCCCCCGGATCACCTTCTTCAATGACTAAACGATTTGCCGGGTAGTATTCGGAAACAAACATTGGGACCAGGCTATCCAGGAAATCGTCGTTCATTTCCTGGAATATCGGAATATTCTTCAAGCGATTAACCGTAATTTCTGCATTCATCCCATCTTCGCTGAGGATAATACCGGTCTGATTCTGCCACAGATCCCGATACCGGCTGCCCTCTTGATTGAGTAACTCTTTATGCGTACCCTGTTCAATTATCCGGCCCTTATCCAGGACAAAAATCTTATCGGCTTCTTGAACCGAAGATAACCGATGGGTGACTGAGATCACGGTCCGGGTTCGAGCAATATTTCTAATTGTTTGGTTAATTGCCGTTTCATTAGCCGGATCCAGGAAGGACGTAGCTTCATCAAGAAGCAAAATCCTGGGGTTGCGCAACAAGGCTCGGGCAATTGCCAGCCGCTGCCGTTGTCCACCAGATAAAAAGCCTCCTCCCTCACCCACAAAAGTGTCATAGCCCTGGGGCAGGTTCATAATAACATCATGGATGCCAGCCGCCTTAGCGGCCTGTTCAATTTCGGCATCAGTTGCTTCAAGATTGCCCAGTCGAATGTTTTCTCTAACCGACAAATTAAAAAGCATATTTTCTTGAAAAACAATTCCCATCTGCGCGCGGAGCGACTGCTGGGTGACTGAACGGATATTCTTTCCATCAATCGTAATGGCCCCGGTTCTCGGATCGTAAAACCGCATAATTAACTTAATTATCGTGCTTTTCCCGGAACCGCTGGCTCCGACAAAAGCAACATAACTGCCATGCGGGATCCTAAGGTTAATAT
>JAAZDI010000323.1 GCA_012512295.1 Syntrophomonadaceae bacterium | reverse complement strand
GTATTAGGATCGCCCCCGCCGGCTTTAGCGGCCATTATAATTTCGCGACCTAATTTGGTAAAAAGTTTTCCCCTTTGAGCATCAACCTTAGCCTTTTTATGTTTAATGTTAGCCCACTTGGAATGTCCAGCCACCACTCCACCCCCTTAACCAAGAATTCTGACAATAATTGTAGCACAGCCCCCAATGCCACGCAATGGAGGGCGTGAGCTAATTGACTTTACCAATTATTCGGGTATACTAGATAAATACTGCTGGCCTAGCTAATCAAAGCCGCTATAGGAGTGACCCCAAATGAATAAGATAACCACCCTGCTTTTTGACCTGGATGGTACGTTATTACCAATGGATATGCACTATTTTGCTGAACAGTACCTGAAACGACTAGCTCCCAAATTTATCAAATTTCTGGAACCCAAACAATTCATTGCCCATCTGTGGTCCGCGACGAACGCAATGATCTCAAACAACTGTCCAGAACTGGACAACCAGACGGTCTTTTGGAATCATTTTACCAGTTTAGTCCCCCAGCCGCGGGAGGTTATAGAGCCTATTTTTGACGATTTTTACACGAATGATTTCCAAAACCTGTCCTCTGTTACTCAACCAACCCCGCTGGCTAGGCAAATTATTGACCAAGCTGTTACTCAGGGGTTTAGCATCGTCTTGGCGACTAATCCGGTTTTTCCGGCTGTCGCCACTCAGGAGCGCATGCGTTGGGCTGGGATCGCGGATCATCCCTGGGCGCTAGTAACCACTTACGAAAACTCAAGATTCTGCAAACCAAACCTGAATTATTTTCTGGATATCTTAAAGTATCTGGGACGGCAACCAGAAGAATGTCTGATGATCGGTAACGATATGCAAGAGGATATGTGTGCCTCAAGGCTCGGAATGGACACCTTCCTGGTGACTAATTGTCTTATTGATCAAGGTAAACCGCGATACATCCCGACCGCCCAGGGCAGTCTAGACGATCTAAGCCAATACATTGCGGACCTAGGTCAAAGACGTTAAGGTTATTTTATTTTTATTGTCGAACGTTTCCGCGGATATACTGGCGGCAAATTCCGCTTATGCTCACTAATTTGATGCAGATACGCAATCCGCTGCCGCGCTGTTTCAGACACCGGCTTGCCTTCTAGAAAATTATCGATCTCATTGTAAGTTACTCCCATTTCTCCTTCATCTGTTTGACCTAACCACAGACCGGCTGAAGGGGCCTTATTGATAATCTTTTCGGGAATCTTTAGAGCCTGAGCCAAAACTCTTATCTCTCGCTTGACAAACTGACTCAGCGGCAACAGATCCACCCCGCCATCACCATACTTGGTAAAATAACCGGTGTAAACCTCGGCCGCATTATCTGTTCCAACCACTAGGTAATTTAAGGAATTTGCTACTGCATATAAGGTGCTCATTCTTAAGCGGGCCCGCAGATTAGCATCCATGAGGCGTTGTGTCTGTGGCACTTCTTCTTGAGGGATAATTTTACCTGAAATAGCCCGCACCCTCTCTAAAATCATCTGTTGCGGCTCGTCCAGATTAATCACCTGTTTGCAAATCCCTATCGCCTCACATACTAAATGTGCATCATCAACGTCTTCCTGACTGCTATGACAGGGCAAAATCAAAGCCAATGACTGTTCTGGGAAGGCTTGATAAATCAAAGCAGCGACCACTGCTGAATCAATCCCGCCAGATACTCCCACTACTAAACCCCGTGCTCTAGCCTCAGTGGCTTTACCCCGCAACCATGTAACCAACCCTTCAATTTCATGAATAATACTGATTTCACTAATAAGAACCACCTCTTTCATCTCTTAGTTTTATCTTTCTAAATTAATCCTGCTCTAAACAGCAAAAACTATAAGTCCGAAAGTCAAGTCGAATTTTCGGGTAATAAGAAGGACTTTATAATTAAATGTCGAATTTCTGCTAAATAAATCTTCAGAATTTAATGGTTTTGTTAGTTTTATTTTCTAGGAGGGCCCCTGGTCAAATCTACGATGGAATTGTAACCTACCTGAATAGCGGTGACAATTCCAAAATAAACGAATGTTTTAATACCTTAACCCCGAAAGGATGGGGTTGGAGTGGCTAAACAAATGGCCAGCGTAACAATTAATTCCGAAGTTGATATTGTTGAAGCACGCCAAATCGGTCGAGAAATTTCTCGCCAACTAGGGTTCGGGCTGACTGACCAGGCTCGAATCACCACGGGGATCTCCGAACTAGCCCGAAACATATTGGTTTATGCCGGATCTGGCCGGGTCAGCATCCGGATTATTGAGGCAAATGGAAGACAAGGAATTGAGATTTTGGCTGAGGATAAAGGCCCCGGTATTGCCAATTTAGACCAGGCCTTAACGGATGGATTTTCTTCTGCTCGGGGACTAGGGATGGGTTTACCGGGTACAAAAAGGCTGATGGACGAGTTCTACATTGAGACTAACCTTGGCATGGGAACACAAGTGGTAGCTAGAAAATGGCTGGATTGAATTGGTCGGTTTATCAGAAACCATAACTCGGAAAAACCGGTTGTGGCGATACCTATTAATCAAAGAGGAGAACAATGGAGCCTTAGTCGTTTTGTGGATGGACTCGGTCAATATCGGTCATAAATATTCAGCCCCAGATGATGCGACTGTTCTAGACATCAGAAGGATAAATTAGTCGTAATGACTAACGACATTGAAGAAGGAGTCACTCAAATGTCATCTGAACTGTGCAAAACCTACGGGAAGATCCTAACTAAATATCTCTTGAATCCGTCGGAAAACAGCCTTTATCAAGCTTCTAGATTAAGCAGCGATTTGGTGCGGGCGGGGATCGGTCCTGATGAGATTGTCGAAATTCATCTTTCGCAGGTGGAAAACTCACTCCAAGCAGCTTCTCCTCTGAAATACCCGGGCCTCCTCTTACAGTCTTTTCATTTTCTGTTAGAAGTTATGATTGCCTATGGAATAATTCACCGCGAATACTTTGAGAAAAAAGGCCAAGAGATAGCTGAAATGACCCAGCATCTGGAAAGAATCCGGCGAGAAAACGAAGAACTTGACCGACGCAGTCAGGAATTAAAGGTTATTGCTCAAATATCGCAGACCCTGCTTAAAGAATACCTTGATGTCCCAGAAGCTATGGCTAGAGTTGCTCAGGCTCTTCAATCGCTTTTTGCTAATTGTCAAATCGGGTTTGTGCTGCCTGAATTTAAACGCATTATCAAATTAGTTAATAACAAACTTGAAACTACTTCCTACAACCACCGTCTATTCAAACCTCTTCTCAAATATAAAAAAATCAGTATTTTTAACAAATACGAAAAGAGTCATCAGTCATATAAACCGCCGGCGTTACTATCTGATTGCTTATACTCAATTTGGATTCCGATCGTTGATAATAATAAAGTAATCTGGGCAATCTCCATTGAATCTTCTGAATCTTCGGAAATACAACTAACCGATGATTTGCTCAGTTTTCTTGACGTTTTGCATGACCTGCTAGTCACCTATTATCAACGCACTTCTTTAATTAAAAGATTATCGGAACAGGCCGAGGTTGATGAATTAACCGGTTTATTTAATTATCGCTATCTCTTAAGTGCTCTTGACCAGGCAATTAAGCAGGCACTTCGATACTCTCGACCACTCTGCGTGATGATTTTAGACCTGGATAACTTCAAACTGCTTAACGATAGACTAGGGCATCTCGTGGGCGACTTAGGTCTTAAGAGCATTGCCAAACTAATGCGCAACCGCCTGCGCAGTTCTGATATTCTCTGTCGTTACGGCGGTGACGAATTCGTCATTGTCCTCCCGGAAACTACACTAAGTCAAGCATGTATAATAGCTGACAATCTAAGAACACTTATTGAAAGTTTTAAGATTGAGTCTATCGTTCTCAACTCAGTTGAATTAGCTAATAATTTTGAATCGGTAAACTTAACTGCTAGTATTGGCATAGCCGCGATTGCCAAGGACAATGACAACGCCTTTGAAATTCTCAAGCGGGCTGACCAAGCTCTTTACCTGGCCAAAAATGCCGGACGCAATCAGG
>JAAZDI010000356.1 GCA_012512295.1 Syntrophomonadaceae bacterium | reverse complement strand
TTAAGGTTTTTTGATTTTGCTGGAGGCTATTGTTCTGCGCAAGAAATTAGAATATAATGAATATAGAAAATAATATAGTAAGATGCCAACCGAAAGGGGTGGTGGCCATGATTAGAACCTGTAGGACGTGTGCTAGATCAGAGAGTCACCGCTGGTGTTGTATTCGGGAAAGATTAAGGCTGGCTAGTAATGATTTGTCCAGAGTTTTTTGGGAGAGAATGGAGGAAGTAGAGGCAGGTTTTTTAAGAGACCATGGAGTAGGGGTAAAATTTGGTGCGGACCTGTTGATTGATTTTCAAGTATATACATGTCCAAGGTGGATTGAACAAGAACAGAAGGAACTGAGCGCTAGTATAGGTTAGCGTTTTTTTGTTTTTTACGCGGTCTAAATTGTACAAGTTTTCAAGTTATTTAAGCTTTATTGAGCTGCTGATTATCCATTATAATACTAATTAATTCTGTGTAATTAACAGATTTTAACTGACAGTCAATATTGAGCAAATGTCGAATTCCTGTTTAACCTTAATCACGATAATTATATGTTATTAGCTATAAGCCAGAGGTATAAAGGCTTATTCTCGGAACCTCTCCCGGTTTAATGAATTTGGGGAGAGGTTTTTTATCGCAGTTGCTTGACATTCTATAACTAAATGAAGGCTTTTGCCCTCTATCCATAACTATCTTTCATTATTAGCATAAAGGTCTTTTATTCGCGGTGTAGAATATGTATTTGTAAGGTACCTTGCATAGTCATTAATAAGAGTAGACCTCCATACGGCTAAGCACATTATCAGAAAATGAAGACTCATGATCGCGACGTGTTTTACCGAAGGTCAGCGATTGGTGGTTTACATCACACTTTGATTTATTATTAGAGTAGGAGGAACAGAATTGGACCGAGAAAAACTGTTGATGGTCATAACCGGGGTGACGATTGGAGCACTAGCGGTTTTGCTAGTGGCTTTAGGTAACCCGGCAAATATGGGGTTTTGTATTGCCTGCTTCTTAAGAGATACTGCTGGAGGCCTGGGGTTACATCGGGCCAGCATTGTCCAGTATGTGCGGCCTGAATTAATCGGCTTAGCCTTCGGTGCTTTTATTTCGGCCTTCAGTTCAAAAGAATTTCGGAGTCGCGGTGGTTCTGCTACCTTTCTGCGCTTTGTTCTTGGGGCCTTTATGATGATTGGGGCCCTTGTTTTCCTGGGCTGTCCTCTACGGGACATCCTTAGAATGGGCGGGGGGGATCTCAATGCAGTAGTAGGCTTAGGCGGTTTCCTTGGCGGAGTGCTTTTTGGCGTATTTTTCCTTAAGAAAGGATTTAATTTTGGTGCCGCTAAGCAGGAGAAGGGCACCTCGGCTGGGGGCTATGCTTTTATCCTAATAGTTCTATTAATTTTTGGTCTTTTGATTACTGGAATAAGTTTTAATGCGGAAGCAGGCGGCCCGTTGTTTTTCAGTAAGGAAGGCCCGGGAAGTATGCATGCTCCTCTTTGGGTTTCTTTAGCTGCCGGTCTGGTGGTGGGTTTCCTGGCCCAAAAAACACGGATGTGTTTGAGTGGTGGGTTCAGAGATTTCTTTTTGATCCGGGAAACTGGCCTATTAATCGCCTATGGTTTTATTTTTCTTACCGTGCTAATCGTTAATACTTACTTGGGTAAGTTTAATCTGGGCTTCGCCAACCAGCCAATTGCTCATACTAATCATTTGTTTAATTTCCTGGGACTGTTTTTGGTTGGCCAGACTGCGGTGCTGCTTGGAGGATGCCCGTTACGACAAATAGTCTTAGGCAGTGAGGGAGATATGGATGCAGCGACCACGGTGCTAGGCATGATTTTTGGAGCCGCTATTTCCCATAACTTTATGCTGGCAGCAAGCGCGAAAGGGGTCACGGTTTTCGGCCAAGTGGCAGTAGTGGCCGGGATAATAATTGTCAGTTTAATTGCTTGGGCCTATCGGGAGGTTGATGTTTAATGGATATTCTTGATGTGCGGGGATTGAGCTGTCCTTTACCGGTCCTTAAGACGCAAAAAGCCTTGAACAAAGGGATTGAGGAACTGCAAGTATTAGGTTCTGGAAACACTGCCAAACAAAATGTTAGTAAGTTTGCCAAGGCCAAAGGTTATCAAGTTGAAATAACTAGTGAAATAAATGATGAGTGGCAATTGGTGGTTAGGAAAAAATAATTCCGGTTAATTCTTGAAGTATCTTCATTCTTGATTGGAGATTCAAATAGATGATCTCTATCTGTGGGCAAGGGCCCCCTGCTCTTTATGAGCGGGGGTTTAGCTTTTTAGAGCCTCAGGCTGATTAGCGTCTTCACCTGAAGCTTTGATGCTCTGCCCAAATTTTATTTTTTTATCAACAATAGATCATCTGTCAAATAAGGACTGTATTTTGACTAAAGTCGTTTCAGCACCTCTCAGGGGTTTTTTTCATATAGTACTAGTAGATAACAGGGAAGAACAAACGACCCGAAGAGAGGTGTATTAGATGCGACTGGAGGGCAAGAGAATAGGGTTCGTTGTAACCGGTTCCCACTGCACCATAGAAGAGGTACTACCAGAAATCACTCGTCTTATTGAAGAGGGTGCTGAGGTTTATCCGATAGTATCTGATTCAGTGAGTACTACCGATACCCGTTTTGGCACTGCGGAATACTGGAAAGAATCATTAGAGAAACGCACGGGACATCGGGTTATTAGTTCAATTGTTGAGGCTGAGCCAATTGGCACTCAGAAACGGTATGATCTAGTCATCATTGCCCCTTGTACCGGCAATACATTGGCTAAATTAGCCAACGGCATAACCGATACACCAGCCTTGATGGCCGCCAAAGCTCATCTTAGGAATTTACGCCCGATAGTCCTGGCGATATCAACTAACGATGGTCTGGGGATCAATGCCAAAAATCTCGGCCTGATAATGAATATGAAAAACATTTATCTAGTACCTTTTGGACAGGATAATCCTTGGGAAAAGGCGAATTCTTTAGTAGCCCACCTTGACTTATTAACGGATACAGTAATCGCTGCCTTAGAGGGCAGGCAACTTCAGCCGGTTCTACTTAGTCCCAAAGCCGCTCGATCTTGTATTGCTTCAATTGATTAAATTTATTTTAGTGTTACTAGTTGAATTTAGATCATGGTATCCAGACAAGGTTAATGAAATCGAACCGATAAAGGAAAATAATAACCCGGCTAAACCCTCAAAAGTTTGTTCTATAAATTTCTTTTCTCATGGTAGTTGCATTGTGCTAAAATAGTGAAAAATAATCAGGCTAGTCGGGCGGCCTGGACGCAGGAGGTACTGATGGTGAAGGAGTTAACAGTAGCAGTAGTTGGAGCAACTGGAGCTGTTGGGCAAGAGATGTTAAAGGGTTTAGAAGAACGTAATTTTCCGATTACTAAATTGAAAGCATTAGCTGCTCCTGAAGAGGCAGGGACCCTGGTTCGTTTTCGGGGTGAGGATCACGTGGTTGAAGCGGCGGCCCCAGAATCATTTGAGGGTTGCCAGATCGCTTTATTTGCCGCTGGAGAGGTTGTGCGGTGGCTCGGACCAGAGGCAGTTAAACGAGGAGCGGTAGTGGTCGATAACAGCAATACCTTTCGCATGGATCCCACGGTACCGTTGATCGTCCCGGAGGTAAATCCGGAAGATATTCGTAATCACCAGGGAATTATCGCTAATCCTAATTGTTCAACGATTATTATGGTGGTGGCCCTTAAACCTTTACATGATGCAGCTCGTATCAAACGGGTAGTCGTATCTACTTATCAGGCAGTATCCGGTGCCGGGGTAGCCGGGTTAAAAGAACTGGAAGTTCAGAGCAAACAGTTGTTGGCTGAGGAAAAAATTAAACCTGAGGTTTTTCAACACCAGATCGGTTTTAATTTAATACCCCATATTGATGTTTTTGAGGAAAACGGGTATACCAAGGAAGAGTTAAAGATGCTTTATGAAACCCGTAAAATCATGCATGAACCCGAAATGAAGGTAAGTGCCACGGCTGTACGAGTACCCGTTTTCCGCAGTCACTCAGAATCAATTAATATTGAAACCGAGAAAAAACTGACCGCAGCGGAAGCTCGTCAGATTTTAAGCCGTGCCCCTGGGATTATTGTGCAGGATGATCCGGGCCAAAATAAATACCCAATGCCGGTTTTTACCGCCCATACAGATGAGGTCTTTGTCGGGCGGATTCGGGAAGACTTGTCAATCGAGAATGGACTGAACTTTTGGGTAGCAGCAGACCAAATCCGTAAAGGAGCAGCTATTAACACCATTCAAATTGCGGAAATTTTAGTTAGGGAGAATCTGGTCTAATAATCAAATCTGAATACGCGATAATCTTTGGCATTGGGCAGATTGAAACGATTAATCCAAGTTAGAACCTTTTAGGCAGGTTCGTGAGATTTAATAGGAGCTGGTTTTTGTGCGAATTATCGTTCAGAAGTTTGGTGGCTCCTCGATGGCTTCGGTTGCCCAAAGGCAGAGAGTGTGTCAACGAATCAGTGAAGCGATTCAGGCCGGTTACTCTGTCGTCGTGGTTGTTTCCGCGATGGGACGGTCCGGTGATCCCTATGCCACTGATACCCTGATTAATTTAATTCGCGAAGTATTTTCAGACTTCCCAAAGCGAGAACTGGATCTACTGATGTCGTGCGGAGAGATAATTTCCTGTACAATCTTAGCCGCTAACTTGATGCAATTAGGGTATGATGCGGTAGCCCTTACTGGACGGGATGCCGGGATTATCACTGATAGCAACTTCGGTGATGCCCGGATCATTCGAATTATTCCAACCATTATCTTAGAACATTTGAAAAAGAATAAAGTTGTTGTAGTGGCTGGTTTTCAGGGAGTATCTGAAGATGGTGACATTACCACCTTGGGACGAGGCGGAAGCGATACCTCTGCCTGTGCCTTAGGGGTCGCCCTGGGGGCTGAGGTAATTGATATCTTTACTGATGTCGAGGGGATTATGACCGCTGATCCTCGAATTGTAGAAAATGCCCGTCTTTTGGAAATGGTAACCTATAATGAAATCTGCCATCTAGCTCAACAGGGGGCTAAGGTTATTCACCCACGCGCGGTCGAGATTGCAATGCAAAAAAATATTCCGGTTCGAGTCCGCTCAACCTTTTCGGATAGTTTGGGAACCTTAGTCAGTAGTTTAAGTAAAAGGATGGAACTAGGAACGGGTATTCGGAGTGATCAATTAATTACTGGCGTAACTCAGATTCCGAACGTTACCCAACTGAGCATAACCCTAGATCAAGCGAACCCGTTAGAGGCTTCAGCGAGAATATTTGGTTGCTTAGCTCAGGCGGGTATTAGTGTCGATTTTATTAATGTTCACCCAGACGTAGTAATCTTTACGGTGGCTGAGGAAGTAGCGGAAAAAGCTGTTCGGATTCTGCGGCAGCATAATTTTGAACCCCGGACACGTTCAAATTGTGCTAAAGTATCGGTTGTGGGGGCTGGGATGGCTGGGATGCCCGGGGTTATGGCCTCAATTGTTGAGGCACTAGCTCAGGAAGACATTCCTATTTTGCAGTCGGCTGATTCTCATACGACCATTTGGTGCCTGGTTGAACGTCGATATATGGAAAAAGCAGTCCGGGCTCTCCACCGAGCTTTTCAGTTGGGTTGAGTTAAGGGTGAATTTACAAGCAATAAGTATGATGGGGTGGTGAAAAACAAATGAAGGATTTTGGTAGGGTATTGACCGCGATGGTGACCCCCTTTGACGATGAAGGTAAGGTTGATCTCGCTAGAGCTAAAGCCTTGGCCAAGCACCTGGTGAAGAACGGCTCTGATGGTTTGGTGGTCACCGGGACAACTGGGGAATCGCCGACTCTTACCCACGAAGAAAAACTTCAAATGTATACCGCAGTCAAGGAGGCTGTAGGGGGAAAAGCCTCAGTGATTGCTGGTACCGGATCAAACAACACAGCATCAACGCTAGATTTGACGAGAGAAGCCGAAAAACTAGGCATAGACGGAGTAATGCTGGTTGCCCCTTATTATAACAAGCCGACTCAAGAGGGGATGTATCAACACTTTCGGACGGTCGCTGAAAAAACAAATCTGCCGGTCATTCTATATAACGTGCCCGGGCGGACTTCTTCTAATTTATTGCCGTCAACTGTTGCTCGACTGGCCCAGATAGATAACGTGGTCGCCGTTAAAGAGGCTTCGGGTAGTCTCGACCAGGTTTCTGAACTTATGAGCCAAATACCTAACGATTTTATCGTTTATAGTGGCGATGATTCTTTAACTTTACCGATGCTGGCTTTAGGAGCCTACGGGATTATTAGCGTCGTTTCGCATGTAGCTGGTCGCGAAATCCAAGAAATGGTTCGGGCCTATGTCAACGGAGATACCCAAAAGGCTAGGACCATGCATTTAATGCTTTTCCCCTTATTTAAAACAATGTTTATTACCACTAATCCAGTACCAGTCAAAGCAGCCCTAAACTTGCAGGGGCATCAGGTTGGTCGGCCGCGTCTGCCCCTGACTGAAGCCACAGCCGCAGAAATCGAGACCATTAGCAATGCCTTAAGGAGATTTGGGTTGCTATAGTTGCCGGAGAAGAATTATACCTAAGCCAGTTCATTTAGCAACAAGCCGTCCGGCCGAGCCCGCAATTAACAAATGGGGGCTCAGACTGTCGACAAACACCGTTTTCAAGCCGCAAGGCAGGAAAACGGTGTTTCTTCTTAATCAATGATTTATGAATAGATGAATCACTTGCATCTTGTTTTTTGGGAGGTTATAATTATTTTTGAGTAGGTTGTTCGGTGTACCCTGATCGAGCATCCCGGAATCTCCGGGATTATTTATTTGGACGGAAATGCTTAAGACTAATTCTGTTTGAAGTATTAAGTTAATTCTGCTAGGGAACAGCATCGGAGATTACTAACTTTAGCATCAGCAGAGACTCAAAAGTGTCAAACTGGATTGGCTGGTAGAGAGGGGAGTCAACAATCAAATTATATGGTTTCGTTTAAATGGACGGGAAGCGAAGCCAGCAGGAGGTGGACTTTTGGCGACCAGTGGAAAACTAAATATTATCCCGCTTGGAGGCCTTGGAGAGATCGGGAAGAATATGACTGTTATTAGGTACGGGCAGGATATTGTGGTGGTTGACTGTGGCTTGAAATTTCCTGAAGATGAACTTTTGGGTATAGATGTGGTAATACCCGACGTTCAGTATCTCAAGGAAAACCGGGAACATGTGCGGGCAATTGTCCTCACGCATGGACATGAGGATCATATCGGAGCGTTGCCTTATGTTCTCAGGGACTTATCCGTACCGGTATATGGCACGCAGTTGACTATTGGCATCCTGAAGCAGAAACTGCTTGAACATGATCTTTCGGAAGTCGATCTTCGGGTTATTAAACCCCGCGATCTGGTAAGGCTAGGGTGTTTTAAAGTAGAGTTTTTCCGGGTCAGTCACAGCATTGCCGATGCCGTAGGGATTGCGGTGCACACCCCGATCGGAGTAGTTGTCCACACGGGTGATTTTAAGATGGACCAAACGCCGATTGACGGGGTGGTGATGGATTATCATAAACTGGCCGAATTAGGGAACCAGGGTGTACTGGTTCTTTTATCCGATAGTACAAACGCGGAGAAGCCTGGCTACACTAAATCCGAACGAGTTGTCGGAGAATCCTTTGATGAGACTTTTCGGAATGCCTCGGGACGGATTATTGTAGCTACTTTTGCCTCCAATGTCCATCGATTGCAGCAAGCGATTACGATGGCGGAAAAGTATGGCCGTCGGGTAGCAGTCATAGGTCGGAGCATGGAAAACGTAGTCAGGATCGCTCATGAATTAGGATATTTACGCTTGCCAGAGGGGATTTTGATCGAAATGGGTGAGATTAATCGGATTGCTCCGGAACGCCTAGTTGTTTTAACTACTGGCAGTCAGGGAGAGCCGATGTCAGCTCTCACCCGGATGGCTATGGCGGATCACCGTTGGGTGGAGATTGTCCCCGGTGATACAGTGGTTATTTCGGCTATCCCTATTCCCGGTAATGAGAAGTTAGTCGCTCGTACGATCGACCTGTTGTTTAAAGAGGGAGCCGAGGTGATTTACGAGGCGGCTGCCGGGATGCATGTCTCCGGTCACGCCAATCAGGAAGAATTGAAACTGATGATTAACCTGACCCGTCCCAGGTTTTTTGTACCAGTTCATGGAGAATACCGACAACTAAAAAAACACGCTCAATTAGCTCAATGCGTCGGCATTCCGGCAGAAAATATTTTTGTCGCGGATAACGGACAGATTCTGGAGTTTACCCGGGACAAAGGTTATAAGAATGGACGGGTAGCAGCCGGCCGCGTTTTAGTTGATGGCTTGGGTGTGGGAGATGTCGGCAATATTGTCCTGCGTGACCGTAAACAGTTATCTGAGGAAGGAATCATGATTATCGTGGTTACTATCAGTAAGGAGTCAGGCATGGTTATGGCTGGGCCGGACATTGTGTCCCGAGGTTTCGTTTATGTTCGTGAATCAGAGGCTCTAATAGAAGAGGCGCGGGAACGGGTGCGTCAAGCCTTAGAAAAGTGCGAAATGCGTCAAGTAACGGAATGGGCGACCATAAAATCAAACATTCGAGAGGTATTAGGGAAATTTCTCTATGAGCGTACCCGAAGGCGTCCAATGATTTTACCGATTGTGATGGAGGTTTAGGCATTAGAGGCCTAGCTTTGCTAAACATGCTGTCTTGGAGTGTCCAATACTAATGCTAATATTGAAGTTCCATGTATAGGTCTTATAGGGCGATGTTGTAAAGGTTGAGTTTCTGACACGACCGGGGATTAGATTTCCTCGGTCGTTTTTTTTACAGAGTAAGATGTTTCTTGCCCCAACTTTCCTTGATTCCTCAAAATTGCATTCAACTTCTTCCAGAGTTAGAGCTAATAGACCTTCATAAGAACAGCAATCAGCAATTTTGGTCCTGGTAGACTACAAATTTGGGTTTTCGTATTTTTCTTTTTTCTCGGGCAAATAATAACCAAAACATAACGAATGTAGTCAGGAGAAGATGTAATGGAAGAACTAAAGCGGCAAGAATCACCTTTGGTTGAGGAAGAGGGGGATAAACAACCGGCCCAAGCCCCAAAGGAGCGGAAGAAGCAGGTTGGTAAAAAGTTAGAGACTATTCGGGAACTAGGTCAAACCGAGATTCCAGAGATGAAGGGAAGTATCCACTGTCTGACCATTGTAGGACAGGTGGAAGGACATATCATTATGCCACCGCAAAATAAAACCACTAAGTATGAACACGTGATTCCACAGTTGGTGGCGGTGGAACAAAATCCAGATATTGAAGGGATGCTGGTCATCCTTAATACGGTCGGCGGAGATGTTGAAGGAGGGTTGGCGATTGCGGAAATGATAGTCAGTATGTCTAAACCTACAGTCTCCTTAGTTCTAGGCGGGGGACATTCGATCGGCGTGCCGATCGCTGTTGCCTCAGATTATTCTTTTATTGCTGAGACCGCCACCATGACTGTCCATCCCATTCGTCTTACTGGTCTGGTAATCGGGGTACCCCAAACATATGAGTATCTAGATAAAATGCAGGATAGGGTGGTTCGCTTCGTAACTCGGCATTCAGGTGTTACAGAAAAGAAATATCGAGAATTGATGTTTCGGACGGGCGAACTGGCTCGAGATATTGGTACGGTCCTAGTGGGTCGGGATGCAGTTGAATGTGGTTTGATTAATGAAGTTGGCGGACTGGGTCAAGCGGTGCAAAAACTAAAGGAATTGATTCATATTCAAAAAGAATCAAGGAGGGCACCTATTCAATGATCCATTACACACCATTGGATCCGCGGATCATCTGGACTGATCCAAATGAAGCCGCCCCTATCATGGAGGAGCGAGTTTTGAATGGGGTGAGAGTCCTATTGCGCCAGGATGAAGGACAGTTATGGAGTGTTGTCAAGGTTATCAGTACCAATCCTGACGATTTTCTCAGGCCAGAGTTACAGCCAGGACACTTTGTTCAATATACAATTTGTGCCCAATCTGATTTAAAGACTGAATGAACTCGTTAAGTATCGCTGTATTTACAAACTCTAAATTATAATAGTTATAATTACGTATTGTCTATTTTTAAAACGGCCGGTTGGCATAACGGCCGTTTTTGCTTTATTATTCTATAGGTCGCGTTTTACTGATATCAAGCCTGTTGGAGAGGCATGGTCTTTATGGTATAATATACATTGATTTTTCATACCATTAATTGGAATATAAAGGGAGGAAAAAAGAAATGACCCTGGCCGAGGCAGTTCTGTTAGGTGTAGTACAGGGATTGACTGAGTTTTTACCGGTCAGCAGCAGCGGACATTTGGTAATTATGCAGCATTTTTTGGGTTTTCAGGAAGCACCTTTGACCTTTGATATATTAGTACACCTTGGAACAGTCTTGGCGGTTATAGCGGCATTTTGGACAGAGATAATGAATATCATTCGCCGGCCTACACAACGGTTAGTTGTAATGATCCTAGTGGCTAGTGTACCAACGGGATTAATTGGAATATTTTTCAAAAACATTTTTGAGGGCTTTTTTGTTTCTTTAACAGTGGTGGCAATTGGACTTCTGGTTACGGGTATTTTGATTTGGCTGGCAGAGTACTTGTCCTTTGGTTATAAAACTGTTAGAGAGATGACAATTGTAGATGCTTTATTTATTGGAACGATTCAAGGAGTGGCCATTACTCCAGGGATTTCTCGATCCGGTTCTACGATTGCGGCTGGGCTGTTTACTGGGCTTGATCGTGAACTAGCCGCTCAGTTTTCTTTCTTGCTTTCAATACCAGCTATTTTAGGTGCTGCTCTGTTAGAATGCCGGCACCTTATCGGTGGACAGATTGAAGTAGATCTACTACCTTTAATAATTGGGCCTCTGGTAGCGGCAATAACTGGATTTATGGCCACTAAAATTGTCATTAATCTGGTTAAAAAGGGAAGACTCAGTATTTTTTCTTATTACTGCTGGATAGTTGCATTATTAATTTTAGTTCAGCAAATATTTTTTAACGGAAGGTGAGACCCATGGCTAAAACCCTCAAGTCGAACCGATCAATATCGGAAACGGCACCCATGAGGGATAGTCGTAAGTACGAATTTACAGGAATTTTGCTGTTGGCTACTGCTTTATTGAGTATAGTAAGTCTTTATTTTGCTCCAGCTAATAATATTACTCCCTCAACTACTGGAGTCTTGGGCAATTTATTAGCTCATAGCCTGACTAGTTTAGCTGGAGGCGGTCGGTACCCTCTGGCGATACTTCTAGGTGTTTGGGGATTAGCTATGATAATAGAGAGACATTGGTCTTTCTTGAATCGTAAAATGTATGGTTTCTTAGTTCTGTATCTTTGTTTTCTGACTTTACTTCACCTTAAACTCCCCGTCGGAGAAAGTTATTGGATGATTAGTTCCCAAGGAGAAGGCGGAGGTTTGATTGGTGCATCATTATCCTGGGCTTTAACTGGGATTTTTGGCGTTTTAGGCAGTTATATTGTTATTTGTTCAGTTATCATTGTTACTTTATTAGCGATTACCAATCAATCTTTATTTGAACTCTACCGCCGCCTTGTCAAAGCAATCTGTGTTTTTTGGCAAAAGGTGAAAAGGAGTCTGGAACATTTTTTATTTGTCACTGTAGAGGAACAACCGGAAGATGATCTAAAAGATGATCTAAAACCAGTTAAGGTTAAAAAGGAAGGACACGATGTACTGGGTAGTGATGATGTTAAAGAGGCAGCCGAACAATCAGAGACTAAAATGGAACAAAAACTAGGGTTCGAAAAACACGCAATCCGAAAAGCTTTATCTTCAGGTAATAGAAATGATCAAAAAAGGACTAATCAGGAAAGGGAAGCCGAGGCATCGAAACTTAATAATGATCGGGTATCAGAAAACACCATATTAGGAAGTGCAAATGAAAATTTAGATTTTGATATAGAATTTGAGGAAGAGTCCTTCTTTCCTTCTTCAGAAGAGTTTATATTGCCTTCCCTCAATCTACTAAATCCAGCAGCGGGAAGTAAGGGGGGGCGATCTAACAAAGATATTATAGATAATGCTCGGATACTGGAAGAAACCCTCGAGAATTTTGGGGTTAACGCCCAAGTGGTTGAGGTTAATCAAGGTCCGGCGATTACCCGATACGAAATTCATCCGGCACCGGGAATAAAGGTAAGTAAGATCATTGGGCTGGCGGATGATATTGCGTTAAGTATGGCGGCCCAACAGGTAAGGATTGAAGCACCAATCCCCGGTAAGTCAGCGATTGGGATTGAAGTCCCGAATAAAGAAGTTGCGCTTGTTCATTTGCGTGAGGTTTTAGAGTGTGATGGTTTTCAAAAGAGTAATTCCCGTCTCTCGGTAGCTTTTGGGAAAGATATTGCCGGTCAAGCTATTATCGGGGATTTAACCAAAATGCCTCATCTTTTGATTGCTGGGGCTACCGGAATGGGTAAAAGTGTTTGCCTTAACACACTGATTGCTAGCATTTTATTTAAAAGTACCCCTCAAGAAGTCAAGTTTTTGATGATTGATCCCAAAATGGTTGAATTAACAACTTTTAATGGAATACCCCATCTGATTACACCAGTAGTAACCAATGCCAAAAAAGCCGCTATTGCTCTGCGCTGGGCGGTTAACCAAATGGAGCAACGTTATGAAAAGTTTGCCACTTTAGGTGTAAAAGATATGGTCAGGTATAATAAGGCCAAAATTAAAGATAACTGCCTGGATGAGCTTCTTCCTTATATGGTCATAATTATTGATGAACTAGCAGACTTAATGATGATCGCCCCGGCGGATGTAGAGGACGCCATCTGTCGTTTGGCTCAAATGGCTCGTGCTGCTGGTATGCATCTAGTGGTCGCGACCCAGCGACCTTCGGTCGATGTTATTACCGGTTTGATCAAGGCCAATATCCCTTCTCGGATAGCGTTTGCCGTATCCTCTCAAACTGACTCTCGCACCATCTTAGATGTTGGGGGAGCAGAGAAGTTAGTTGGCCGCGGAGATATGTTGTACCTCCCAGTTGGCTATGCAAAACCAGTTCGGATCCAAGGTGCATACATTTCTGACGGAGAAGTAGAAAAATTAGTGGATTTTCTCAAACAGCAAGCAAAGCCTCAATTTGTTGAAGGAATTACGGCTGGTGACAGCAAGGCAGCTGAGGGGCCGGAGGAAGAGGATGAACTATTTTCGGAGGCAGCTCGTCTGTTTATTGAGAATGGCCAGGCCTCAATATCTTTATTGCAACGAAGATTTCGAATCGGTTATACTCGGGCAGCCCGACTTATTGATTTGATGGAAAGAAAAGGTGTAATCGGACCGTTTGAAGGAAGCAAGCCTCGCGAAGTATTAATGACCATTGAACAGTATGAAACCCGATTCGGAAATTTTTAAGCTATCGACTGGTCTTTGGCAACATAACATTGCCCCCGTCTTGTGATGAGTGGTATACTAGCAGAAGAAACACAGTTTTGTGAGGCATTAACTTGAATTGTTAAAAGATGTTAATGTTGAAGAGGGACTCAATTTAGAGAATCCACTATTTATCGATGTACGATCCGAAAGTGAGTTTAAAGAGGCCTCGATACCCGGAGCAGTTAATCTTCCTGTCCTAAACGATTTAGAAAGAAAACAAGTAGGTGAGATTTACCACCGAGAAGGGCCGGGGTCTGCACGTAAGTTAGCTTTAGATTTGGTCAGCCCCAAATTGCCGTTTTTCATCAGACAGATTGATGAATGCAGTCATAAGAGATCAGTGATCCTATTTTGCTGGCGGGGCGGCCTGCGAAGTCGTTCACTGGGAGTCATTTGCGATTTAATGGGTATACCGGTTTACCGTTTGGTTGGTGGGTATAAATCTTACCGGCAGCTAGTCCGCAATTATCTATGGAAACAGTCGCTAGATCGTGAGGTGGTAGTGCTCCACGGTTTAACCGGGGTAGGCAAAACAGAAATTTTACAGATATTGGCAAGGCGGAAGTTGGCAGTAATTGATCTCGAAGCCTTGGCCTCGAATCGGGGGTCGGTGTTTGGTGGGATTGGCTTACCAGCAGGACCCAATCAAAAAATGTTTGAAGCTTATCTAGCCCAAAAACTCTGGGAACAAGCTGGCCACTCTTATGTTCTGGTCGAGTGTGAAAGC
>JAAZDI010000322.1 GCA_012512295.1 Syntrophomonadaceae bacterium | reverse complement strand
TGGTTAGTGATGCGACTGAAATCAGTGTTACAGCGATTGGTTTTAATGACCCTATCCCAGCGAAGGTTGTCGGAGCAGACCACGAACTTGATCTGGCAGTTTTGAAACTGGAAACTAATCAAGAAATGCCGTATATTGCTCTCGGAGATTCCGATTCAATTCGAGCTGGCGAATGGGTAATTGCCATCGGCAACCCATACGGTCTTGATCACACTGTAACTGCTGGGGTAATCAGTGCTCTTGGTCGACCTGTTCAAATTGAAGATCGTTTCTACCGAAACCTTATCCAGACTGATGCAGCGATTAATCCTGGAAACAGTGGTGGGCCTTTACTCAATTTAGCGGGAGAAGTCATCGGTATTAATACTGCAGTTAATGCCGAGGCGCAAGGAATCGGATTTGCTATTCCGATTAATACCGCTAAAGAAGTGCTTGATGATCTGATAAATAAAGGTAAGGTTATTCGACCCTATATAGGAGTCTATATGCAGCAGGTTACTTCTGAAATTGCCCATTACCTTGATTTGCCAGATCTCCAAGGTGCCTTCATCAGTGAGGTTATTCCGAATAGTCCAGCACACAAGGCTGGCCTACGATCGCGCGATGTTATTCGGCGGATTGACGATCAGGTTGTCACCAACCCCGAAGACCTACGACAAAAACTAAAGAATCATCAAGCAGGAGATAAGGTTGTTTTAGAGATATACCGCGAAAAGCAAACACATAAAATAACAGTTACCCTGGGCGAGCAACCCTAATTATTAAACCCTATTAATTTAATTATATCTTACTACTTTGCAGCATTAAGGCACAAATATGACCTGGCTTAGCCAGGTTGTTATTTCCTTTTATTTCACAGATTAACCTCACTTCTAACAAGTATTTTGATAATGGATGTAAGAAGTTAAATTCCGAATGATATAGAACACTATAGAACTCCAATTTTTCGTAACAAACAATTTTCTACAGGCATTGTTTTAAGGCTTAACTATTAGGTAAGAAAGGAGGCAGGCTGGCTCTTTATTTAATAGTAAAGTTGGTCAGCCGAAATTCATGGAGCAATTCAAACCAATACCTACTCTCGGTGGAATTATGGGGTTTGGGATTTATGTAATTGTCACAACTGGCCTAATTGGAGGGCTCACCTATGCTCTGGCTGAATCAAGCAATTTAATTAAGGCAATGCTTTTTATCCCTTTTTCTTTGTTCGCGTTAATTAGTCTTTATGTTGTATTATCTTTTTTTAATATTAAGTACGTTATATCCGATTCAGCCCTTGAAATCACGTGGGGTTTATTTCGGAAAGTGATCCCCTGGTCTTCGGTAAAAACAGTCGAAAAAGTAATTGGAATGCCTAAGGTTTGGGGGGTTTTTGGAGCACGATGGCCTGGTTATCATGTAGGTGCCTTTAATATAACCGGCTTAGGGGTTATGACCATCATCGGAACACAACTGGAAGACAATTTGGTTGTCCTGCGAACCGATAAAGGTGTCTTTGGCATCACCCCAGTACATGGAAATTGTTTCTTGGATGTCATTCAACGAAAAACTAATCTAATAGCCCAAATAATTAATCTTGATGAAAACAAAGAGTCGCTGCTCCAAAAAGTACCTAGCGAAGATAATGTTTATCTGGGATTAGCTGGACTAAACTTGATCTGCCTTCTGGCCTTTATCACCTATTTAGCAGCTTTTTTCCCTAGTGCCGTACAAGCAGCTGTGGCTGCAGGTATCCCTGGCCCCCCACGTGAGCTTGTTCTTTTAGCAGTAATTGCTGCGGCTGTCTTTCTAATTAACTTAGGGTCCGCCTCGAAACTTTACCAAAATGCAGCGAGTGCTGGCTATATGATGCGGGGTCTGGGGATATTTATTAATCTGTTTTTTATCACTATCTCAGTATTTGTACTCGGCTTTGGAATGTAATTAAGACAAACGCCCGACCTATCACCAACTTTTTACAAGTAGCAACAGGACAGGCGCCAACAAACAAGGATTATTAGATAGTATGCTTAAATCTCAATGCTGAATTAATGCTTTTTGGAGGAGCTGGACCGGGTGAATGACTTTTATATTTAAACCGGCCTCACGTAATCCATAACTAATCTGAGTTGTGCAACTAGGGCAACTGGTAGCCAGTATTTCGGCTCCACTATTTTGGATGCTTTCAATTTTTCTTTTTAAGATTTTCATAGAAAGATCATAATGGGTCAAACCAAATGTCCCGGACCCACCACAGCAAGTATCGGCTCCGACCATTTCTTGAAAATCAACTCCGGGTATACTTTGTAAAATCTTGCGCGGCTGATTTTTTATTTTCTGGGCTTTAACTAGGTGACAAGGATCATGATAGGTCACCACGACTGAATTCATTAATCTGCCAATTTCCGTAGGTAAACCTAATTCGTCCACCAAGAATACAGTAAGGTCAAACACCTTTCCTTTTAGCCAATTGGCGGCTTCTATAGTTTTCTCGGCTAAGGTTGGCGCAGAATTTGAGCTATTCTTTAGTTTATCAATGACGGTAGCCGGCCGATAGAGGTGTCCATTTAAAGTCGAGGTACAGGAAGCACAATCACTTATAATGGCGTCAACCCCGAGTTTGGACAGGATGTTTAGATTGTGGATTACCAGTTTTTCGGCTACAGTCTTTGCTCCATTAGCCAGATGAGGTACGCCACAACACCTAATGTCCTGAGGAATAATTACCTCACACCCACAATGGGTTAACACCTCTACCGTAGCTAGTGCTATTTCCGGCTGCAACAGGTCAGTTCCACAACCAAGGAAATAAGCCACTCTGGTTTTGCGGGTGCCTCTGGCCGGCATTACTGCGGCTAACTGAGACCGTGCGGATCGACGCGGTATTTTACCCAGGATCTTTTCGGCCCGGGGTAAATCTCCTGGAAGGATACTGGTTAGTCCTAGGGAACGAGCCAGACTTCGCAACCCCAGGCTATCAGCTAAACCAGCGGCGGCCACTGAATTACGGAGAAGACCAGGGCTGGTCCACAACTTCTCAAAAATCAGTTTTTTACTGGTGGAAGGCCGTTGTTCGGTGATAAATGCCCGAGCTTCAGCGACCAGTTCTGGGACCGGAATCGCCGAAGGACAAATACTGGAACATGATTCACACATCAAGCAGTCGCCCAATTTGGCGGCTACCTTATTCGAAACAGAAAGCACACCGTCACGGAGCATTTGAACCATGAATACTTGACCACGGGGGGAGTAGTTTTCGGTTCGATACTCATTAAAGATAGGACAAACACTGCGGCACTTGCCGCAGCGGACGCACTTTTTAATTTGTTCTCGAACTACTGGTGTATCCTTAAACACTAGTTATTCCCCCTCTGGAAGAAAGACTTTGCCCGGATTCATGATTCCTTTAGGATCCAAAGCTTTCTTGATCGCTTGCATAACTTTGACAGCAGGTCCGTGTTCTAATTCGGCATACATTGCTCTCACTGCCCCCACACCGTGTTCACCAGTTGTTGATCCACCAAGGGTAACTGCCAGTCGATGAATTTCATCGACTAATCGATTGGCCTTTTCGACTTCATCTGGTTTTTCTGGATCAATCACCGGGGCGGTGTGAACATTACCATCACCAATGTGACCATAATTCACCACTTTAACCCCATGTTTTTGGCCCAATGACCTAATACTGCGTAAGGCCTCGGCCACCTTGGCTAAAGGAACACTAATATCTTCTCCGGCAAACACTCGACTACCATCAGGTCGAACCCGGGCCGCGGCCGTAGCAACCACGCTGCGGCCTTCCCAGAGATCAGCCATTCTTTTCGGCTCAGTGGCCCATTCTACCTGGCTCGCTCGTCGCGAGGCTATTTCTTTAATTTTCAAGCCTTCCCATTCGACGCTGGATGGGTTGCCATCTACTTCAAAAAGAAGGATCGCTTCACCCTGAGGCAGATTAATTTCCGGTCGATACATATTCACTGCATTAATTGCTGATTGATCGAGAATTTCAATTCCAGAAGGCAGAATACCGGCTTGATAAACCTCTAAAACAGAGGCTGGAGCATCGTCTAGGGAAGGATAAACCGCCATGACGATACCCCGTCCTTTTGGTTTAGGCCATACTCGAAGTCTTATTTTAGTAATTACTCCTAAGATTCCTTCCGAACCAACAAAAAGTTTAGTCAGGTTTAAGCCAGAAACGTTTTTAATTGAACGAGACTGTATCCCGCCAGTAACGATTACCTCTCCATTGGGCAAGACAACTTCCAGACCAAGGACGTACTGCTCAGTGCAACCATATTTTACGGCTCGGAGTCCGCTAGCGTTATTAGCGACCATGCCTCCGATTGTACACATAATCGAACTCCCTGGATCAGGCGGGAAAAAAAGTCCATACTCAGCTAATCGCTCATTTAATTTGGCGTGAATTACCCCGGGACGAACAAAGACTTGCATATTAGCCACATCAATTTCCTCGATTGTATCCCATGGTGAAAGGTCCATCACCAAACCACCCTTAATCGCTACCGAACCGCAAGTTTCTCCTGTACCGGCTCCCCGAGGGGTTACCGGTATATCATTAGCATAGGCTATCTGCATTACTGCTGATACCTCTTCAGTTGAACGTGGAGTTACTACCACATCCGGAATAAAGCGGTTTAGTCTAGCCAGAAAAGAACTATCATAAGAATAATACATGAGATCCACTGGGTCAGAAATTACCTTATCTTTTCCTAAACAATTTTCCAATTCTTTAACCAAAAGTGAACGTTCCATTCCTCAATCGAGCACCTCCATAAATTGTATCTATTACTTCTATTACTTCTTTACAGTTATTAATTATGTCTAACACAATTAAACTACAATAAAAAATAAATAGCAAGTCTTTATTGAATAACAGGTATTTAATTTGGTCAACTTGCCGTTCAATTCCACAAATGATAGAATAATAGTCTAAACATGGAAGGTAATCCGTAAAAATCAGCAAACACCACCGCTGATCCTCGATCACGATTATAACACACCCTGGGAGGTATCGGTTATGAAAATGAATCCAGCAGAAAAATCCAAGTCACAACACGTTTTACGTCAGTTAACCCAAGTCATTCCGGAACATCGAATAGCCTGGGATGAGCCAATGTCCCAGCATACTACCTTCCGGATCGGGGTTCCGGCAGATGCCTTGGGTATACCAACCAGTGATGAAGAATTACAAAGAGTTTTGGCTTTTTGCCGGTAAAAAGAAATACCTTATTACATAATTGGCAAAGGCAGTAATCTCTTAATTCGCGATAAAGGGATTCGCGGGGTAGTGATCAAGATTGATCATCCTTTTGGTTATTTAGAATTTTCGGGAAATCAGGTTAAGGCAGGGGCTGGTCTTTCTTTGAGTGAACTTTCTCGTCGGGTTGCTGAGAGAGGGCTTTCTGGCTTGGAATTTGCGATAGGAATACCCGGCTCACTTGGAGGTGCACTGGTAATGAATGCTGGCGCCTATGATGGCGAAATGAAGGATGTGGTAACCTATGTCCGAGTTATGGACGGGAAGGGAAGGTGCTTTACCCTCTTAGCTGATCAGCTAGAATTTAGCTACCGGCACAGCATCCTCCAAGGGAGTGATCTAATCGTCCTTGAAGCAACTCTAGAATTAACACCAGGTAATCTTGGTGAAATTCAGGCGCGAATGGATGACTTTACCAGGCGCCGTGAATCACGCCAACCGCTTAACCTACCCAGTGCTGGGAGCGTCTTCCGACGTCCAACTGGTCATTTTGTGGGACCAATGATTGAAGAATTAGGCTTGAAAGGCTTTCGAGTTAACCAGGCTCAAGTATCAGAATTACACGCTGGTTTCATAGTTAATCGAGGTCAAGCTACAGCTAAAGATGTTTTAGCATTAATAAAAATCATCCAGGAACAGGTCAAAGAAAGATTTGGTGTTGAACTGGTTCCAGAAATAACAATCATCGGTGAAGAATGAACTCGTTCAGATTCGCAGAACATCGTGGCTTCAGATGAAGCCCTATTCCACCCAAAGTTTAAACAAGGTAACCCAAAAATCGCGTTCTTTATTTAGATAAAAACGCAGTCCGGTAATATTTTTATTTGGACTGCATTATTGCTTTTAATGTTTTTATTTGCTATTACTCCCATAGCCCGGGATAAACAATAAAATCCAATAAATGAGCAGAACAATAACAAACCAGGTTAAGCTTCGATTAAAAGTTAAAACTTCAGGTTCATCGAAAGCTGCTTCCAGTTCAGTATCAAAACGTCTTTTTTGATTTATTCTCTCAATGGAACTAAAGGGTTTGTTTATTGCCCGAACAAGTTCCCCGATTATCTTCTCGAGGAGGTCTAGGCGCCTTTCAGTTTGCGAAGCCTTATTTTTTTGTGCCAATCTATGGTGCCACATCCATTGATTATAACAACAAGGCAACACAGCCATCCCCCCTTTAACTGTAGCTTGATTTGCTACCAGTATATGACTGTAAGATAGATTGGGTTACATAAATTAGAAATGTTGGCAAAGCAGATCTAATCCAGTAAATTATGCGCTCGACTTGCATAGAACCAATAGGTCAGGATCTTTAAAACAACTGAGAGCCTATTGATAATTCCACTGAGAAAATCCACAAAGTAACAAAATAGTTTCAAAATTAAGCAGGGAAATAGCAATAAAAGTCGAAATTTGATATAAGTACAAAATATATACTTGCACATTAACTACTATATTTTGTTCCAGGAAGATCCGAATGTTTTTTCAAAAAGTTTATATAAAAACGGAAACAATAAAGATAATAATAATAAAAACCAAGGGATTTATCGTGTTCAATCAATTCGAATTACAAAGAATTATACGGTGTTTCTGCGCAAACCATTAATTAAACCAGAATAATGATCAATCAAATGGATGATAGTTCCAATCATTTTTTATAATAAAAGCGCAAGATAAGGGGCCCTTCTTAGCTGTGGAATTATTGATAGGAGCACCAAGAGAAAACAGGGTAGAATTGTGAAAACTACAAGAGGGAGGCAAACAAGATGAGCATATTTCAAAGAATTATTTTAGTAGCCGGCCTATTGTTGGTAATATTTTTTACTATTATACAACCACCTACAAAACCGGTAATAGTTGATAACCCGGAACGCATAAGAGATTATACCCGAGTTTACGCATACCCCGAGAAAATAATCCAAGACATTCCTGATATAGAAGCGATTATTCGTTATGACCTAGTAGTTATTTTAGGCACAGCAGTGTTGTTTTTTGTAGTAAAGCCAGGAAGCAAAAGCTAGTCAAAAAAGGATACGATAGACCCAAATTATTGCTCCCTGGAAAACTGGAGCGATAAACCTCGGGGTTTGGGGCAGAGCCTTAGAATAGCAAGTAATTTTTCTGGTTGCAACACGGTTGCAACATTTACGACAAAAGAGATACTTGCCCAAAAAGTAAAACCGCGCAAACCCGCGCGGTTACTTGTTTCCGATGGTGGAGATAGGGGGATTCGAACCCCCGACCTTCTGAATGCGAACCAGACGCTCTCCCAACTGAGCTATACCCCCACATATTATTGAACGAAGATAATTATACCACTTCACTTTGAAAAGTCAACCAAGTTTATCCCCGCCATTGTCTGCTTTGGGTATTCATGTTACGATATAAAGAACTCAATTGATTAATCTATTTAGC
>JAAZDI010000321.1 GCA_012512295.1 Syntrophomonadaceae bacterium | reverse complement strand
TGATAGTAGTGCAACACCAGGACTAAACGGTACTTTTCCGGTAAAGAATCCAGGAGAAATCGAACTCGCTCTGCCTCCTCCTTTTTCAGATATATTTCCTCCGGAGTAAGATTCAGTAATTGCTCCTGACGACTCATAAATCCAAATCCGCGAGTTAGTTTATCCTTAATCGATAATGATTGATGCCGATGTTTCCTAAGCCAATCAATTGCTTTGTTGCTGGCTACCCGATAAATCCAGGTAGCAAAACGGGCCTCACCGCGAAAACTGCTCAGGTTCCGGTAGACTTGGAGGAAAATCTCCTGGGTTAAATCACGGGCATCCTCGCCAAACCCCACCATCTGGCCGGCCAGGTTATAGATTGGACCCTGGTATCGCTCTACTAACTGAGCAAAGGCTTGCCGATCTCCTTGAATCACAAGTCGGACCAATTCTTCATCCCCCAAGGGCCCAATCCCCCCTTTGTTTCTGATTTTAGTCTTATATATTAAGACGCGATCTTCGGATATGGTACTTCATTTTTGCTCAAAATAATTGTGATCGAAATATCTGAAGGATGACGAATGATCATCCGGCTAAAGTTAAAAACTAAGCTCAAAAATAGGTTAGCCCAAATATTTCGCTTCTACAAGCCGTTTAGTCTAGCTAGGATAAATCCTCAAGATCAGAGACTAATGAGCTGACTTTTTGCGAACCGCAAAGGAGGTGATTCGCCATTGGAACTTAATCAGCTAGATAAAATTCCTTTAGCCAACCTCACTGATCATGAGCTTCAGATGCTTCAGCAGTTAGAAGAAAAACTCAATGACCGCTACTATCTGATTGCTTTTAAGAAGCCTGATGAAGATGGATTTTAACCGACACCAAAGAGCATTCGGTTTGAAGTTTTTTCTATCAGCTAAAGGAAAGCTTATAAAAGATACGCTGTATTTTTAATGATTAGAGGGCGAGGCGAAAAAAGTGCCGGATAGAATTGAAAAGTATCTGGTCGCCAATAGTTTAAGCATGACCCGGGACAATGCTAACCGTGAAGAACCCTTCAAACTTAATCAAGGCGAGCGTTCGATCCTGGGCTACTTCCCTAGTAGTACTAAAGCGGATAAAGCCGTTGAGCAACTGAAAAACATGGGTATCAAGACCGTCCAATTAGACCGTATTAGCCGCTATGGCGTAAGCAATGATGATGAACACAACGCTCCCCTGACCGGAACCGCCTCCACTCAAACCGGGTTAAGCCTTTTTTCGACTGAGATTGGCGAGATTCCCGACCCCAGTGCCCGAGTTCTCCTGGGAGCTGACCCTTCAGTCAGCGGTATGGCTAGCCGTGGCTATGGTATGGCAGGCGGTTACCCGTTTCTAGTGACGGTCGTGACTGATGATAACCAGGCTGACGAAGTAGCCCGAATTATTAAAGCGCATGGCGGGTATGTCTAGAGGTCAAAATAAAGGAGGGGGATTTAATCATGGGTCCAAGGAAAAAATCAAGTTTGGCAGTATTTCTGACACTGTTCCTTAGCTGCATCTTCATTCTAGCTGGCTGTGATCAACCACAGCAGAAACCGGGTGGCCAGACCGCACTCCCGGCAATCCCGGGGCCAATCAACAAAGGGGCTGGAGTTGAACCGGAACTGCTGGTTTATCTGGATGATCAAAAAAGGGTCCAGAGTATGCCCATGGAACAATACATTCAGGGAGTAGTCGCGGGAGAAATGGAGCCGGACTGGCCGGAAAATGCCTTGGCCGCTCAGGCAATTTTAGCGCGGACCTTCACGCTGCAAAAAATTGCGGAAAATAATACGTTAGAAAACCGCAATGCTCATGCCTCAACAAACGAAAAAGAATTCCAGGCTTATGATGCCTCCAAAATTAACGACCGAATCAAAAATGCCGTTGAAAAAACACGCGGCCAGGTCCTGGTCCACAATGGCAACTACATTCGGGCCTGGTTTCACGCCTACAGCGGCGGCAAGACCGCTACAGCTCAAGAAGGTTTAGATTTTACTCAAGAACCAACCCCTTATATTCAGTCGATAGATGACTCTAGTTTTGACCAGGGGATTCCGGCAGAAGTCCGGAACTGGACTGCCAGCTTTTCGCTGGATCGGGTTCGAACTGCGGTTAGACAAGTAACGGGTAAGGACCCTGGTGCGGTAACCAGTATTGAGATTGTGAAACGCTCAGAATCCGGTCGGGCAGCGACCCTGCGGGTCAACAACACGGAAGTAAACGGTAATGATTTTCGGCTGGCACTTGACAGCACAGCCCTCAAGTCAACCTTAATTACTGATATTAAGATTGCTAACGGCAAAGCTGTTTTTCAAGGGAAAGGTTATGGACATGGTGTGGGGATGTCCCAATGGGGGGCCCGGGTGATGGCCGAACAAGGGAAAAAACCGGAAGAGATTGCTTTGAATTATTTCCGGAATTGTCAAGTGGTGAAATTATGGTAGACAACAATCAAGATGCTGGTTGTCCTCTGTGTAACAGTCTCATCTCATTACATCAAGTTTGTCCCCAATGTAACCAGGCCTTGCTTGATGGTGGCCGGGTTGAGGACTTTCTAGGTCCTTATGCGCCATATGAAGAGCTTGATACAGATTGGGAACCGTGCACTCACTTGATTTATTGCCCGGCCTGTGGTCAGGATTGGCGAGTGGCAATCTAGCCTGCCTGCCTCCACTTATAGAATGGAAGTCTTTGATTTAGATCTACGCAGCCATCAAACCTGCCTTTCAGGATGATGCCTGCTTTATCTTTAGCTGTACCGCTGAAGCAGTGAATCGCACTTAGGTTACGTGAATATTCTAGACATTATTAGGTAATTTTTTCTATTGAATGACCGATAGTTTCTAACCCCGTAAACCCCTGTTGACGTAGAGCCTCATACAAAATCACCGCCACCGCGTTGGCCAGGTTGAGTGAACGCGCTTCCTTACGCATGGGAATGCGCATACACCGCTCCGCGTTGTCTTTCAACAATGCTAACGGGAGTCCTTTGGTTTCTTTGCCAAAGACGAGAAAACTATCCGGGGGAAAGCAAAATGAGGTGTAAGGTTTACCTCCTTTAGTTGTTGCAAAAAAGAAATTGTTTCTGGGGTAACTATCTAAGAGTTCCTGGAAGCTGTCATGGTAACGGATATCTACTAAATGCCAGTAGTCCAAACCGGCTCGTTTAAGATAACGGTCATCAGTCGAAAAACCTAACGGCCGAACCAAATGAAGGATCGTACCAGTAGCTGCACAGGTTCGGGCAATATTCCCCGTGTTATATGGTATCTCCGGTTCCACCAGAACAATATGCATACTTCGGATCCGTTCCTTTCTAGATTTTATAGACAAAGTATACCCAAACGTCAGCCGCTCTTTATTAGCTAAGAGGCCTTCTGGGCAGTCTATTCGACTCTGACAAAAACTACATGCGTGTTCTAATTCGGTAATTTTTCCTTATTTGCTGGTAATCTTCTTCTGAGTTAGTACCTGCCAATCTGCTTCAGAACAGAAGGAACGCAAGGGAATTGACTGATAATCTCTGGCTCCTCGAAAGGGGTTGTCGGCTCGGTCCGCTTCAAACCGAATCAGTTCCAGCATCATCTTCTCGTAACCGGACCAGGCTACATTAGCCCCCTGAATATTAAGTAACCCTTGTTCCTCAGCCAGTCGGATAAACTCGCCAATCCCGGCCGCCACTACCCCGTAAACCATTGTTTGGGCTTCGTCAGTCATTGGCGTGCAGATATAGAGCCGACAGATAAGGGTGCGGTGAGGGTAAACGGTGCATAGGCCTTCTTTCAAAAAAATACAGGGAGAGGAGCGTAAACGGGGAAGCCCCTTACTTAGCAGTTCTTGATCAAAATACCGCTTGATAAACTCAGTCGGTGTTACACCTAATGATTCATGCAGCCAACCAAAGGAGATGGCGTCCGGCAGGACAAAACACTCCCGGCAACAGTTAATCGGACAGCCCCGACAGGGTCCTTGTTTTTCCGCCAAATAGGCCTTATAAATCTGATTATCATCGCACCAGGGCTGAATCGCTTCAATCAGATCTTGCACCGTCGCCCTTTCATCATGGATCGCCAGGTCCAGCCCCCAAACCTCTTCAATTAAACAAGGGAAGAATTCTACTTTCATGAAAAAACCTTTCTAAAATTAAACTAAGTACCAGAATAAGCACTTACTAGAATAAGCACTTAGAATAAGCACTTAGAAAAAGCACCCAGAATAAGCGCCTAGTGAACTCGTTCAGGTTTCATAATCATTTTACTGCCATGGGAACATGACCGGCAATTTGGCATTCGGTAATCAAAACTACTCGACATTAGCCCTTGATGAAGACCCTAATGCTATATTACCGGTAACAGCAGATCTGGAAGCTCCCGGAGTGATTTAACTCGCCACGTGCATTCTGGGAAGGGTGGCTGAGGGGAGCGACTGTACCAAATCGTTTTCATCCCGGCTTCCCGAGCTCCACGGATATCGGATATCGGATTGTCCCCGATATGAACAGTCACCTCTGGCTCTAACCCCAACTGGGTCAAAGTGAGTTCAAAAATCTTCGGATTTGGTTTGGCCACGCCTACCTCGTTGGAAAAAGTCAACACCTTGAAAAAATGATCAATTTTTTCGCGTTTTAACAATTGCCGTAATACCTGACCGGGAGAAGTGCCAGTATTACAGATGAGGCCAATTTTTAAGTGCGGGCTTAGAGCCGTTAAAGCTTCCCTAGCCCCGTCAATAAGAGGTGGAGCTTCCTCAAGAAACATGGCCATATAAGCCGGTTCAACGGCCCGATAAATCGCCTCGGTTTGCGGTACTCCTATCCGGGAGAGCAGCTCTCGGATCTGTTCTTCCGGTGTGAAATCAAGTCCCTCCTGCAGCTGGAGATCCAGGGTATACTGCCTAATCGCCTGCAGTTCATGCGCTATTGTCTCTTCCGGGATAACCCAGCCGACCTGTTTCAGGCTCTGCATGACCCGGGAAACCCGTTTTGTCTCAAAAATTGGAAACTGGTCCCCTAAATAAAACAGAGTATCCCAAAAATCAAAGGTTATTCCCTGCAAAGCCGGTTTATTACCAACAACTTCCTGTTTTCGATAATTCATTAAACTCACAAATAACCACCCATTCCCTAAGAACACATACTCAATATAGTAAAGCTTCCCATCCGAGAAATAAACTAGTATTATTTAACGGTGAAGATTAAAAGTTGCTGCCAAAACACAGGCTATTTTCTAAGTTCGCTAACCAGGTAATGTTTTAGATGGAATTTAGCAAGTTACGGAGGACACGATCAGAATGATTGACCAAGACTACCCATCGATTAATTCTTTATTGGAATCGAAGCAACATACCGATCAGGTTCCAGCTAAAGATAACCGCCAACTAAGCCCTGCTTATTTACGCTGGATCCTGTCCCGAGTTCGCCGGGCAATCAAAGACTTTAGCCTTATTGAACCCAATGATCGCATTGCCGTGGGAGTTTCTGGGGGCAAGGACAGTATCGCCCTTCTTCACCTGCTGGCTCGCTTACGGTCATATCGTGGGTTTAATTTTGAGCTTATCCCAATCCATTTGTCCCTTGGCTGGGAAGGTCTAGGGCTAACGCGGCCTGAGCTTTCCCCCCAGCAACAGTACTGCGCTAATCTAAACCTACCACTCTATATTGAAAACACTCAAATAGCGGAAATAGTTTTTGTGGCCAGACAGGAGTCTAACCCCTGTTCGCTGTGTGCCAAGATGCGACGCGGGGCTTTACACAACACAGCCCTAGCCCTGGGCTGCAACAAGGTTGCCCTGGGACATCATGCCGACGATGTAGTTGAGACACTCTTTCTTAATCTTTTCTACACTGGGAAGCTAGGCACCTTCTCGCCGCGGACGTATCTCAGCAAAAAAAATCTGGTTCTGATCCGGCCGCTGGTGTATCTACCGGAGCGAACCCTCCAATCTTTAACCAGAAGCCTAAATCTCCCTATCATTGTAAACCCCTGTCCGGCCAGCGGCCAGACCAAAAGGCAGGAAATGAAAAAGATTGTCTCTTTCCTGGAATCACGTTACCCGGATGTTCGGGAGAAAGTCCTCACAGCTTTGGGCAACCGCGACTTGGACGAACAATGGTTGCGGTCCGGCAGGCGAAGGGGAAAGATTGATTCTCATGCTGATTGATTTTCATAAATAAACCAGCAGCACAGCAGCTCCGCCTCCAATGAGAGAGCTCAACAGATTGACCAGATCATTATTGACCCACGGCCAACCTCGAGTTGGTCGAGACAACTTATGGCAGTGTTCGGTTTTCTCCGTCACTTTACCGCAAACCTGGCACTGGTATTGAATTTGCACTGTTGCCCCCAAAAAACTGTCCGCGAAACAACCAACCAATCCACTGACTAAACTGACCAGGATCACAC
>JAAZDI010000320.1 GCA_012512295.1 Syntrophomonadaceae bacterium | reverse complement strand
GGATGTAAAGTCAATAAGGCGACTAGTAAAATTACTAGGGAAAACGCAATATTAAAAACTAGTGAAAAATCCAGAAATATCGGGGGTAACTTAATAACCATTAGCATTATTGCCCCAATGATTGCTAGGCCTAACAATAAGTCACTATATCGACCAATCCTTGTCTCAGCCAAGGTCGCACCCTTAGCCGGCATACCTCCCAGGCCTCCTTTAAACTATTAAAATGCTCTGCGTCTAAGACGATATACATAAGCCAGTACCTCGGCTACTGCCTGATATAACTCGGCGGGAATTTGCTGTCCAATTTCCACTGACCGATAGAGAGTCTGGGCCAGGGGTTTGTTTTCGACGATTACAACCCCATTTTCCTGAGCAATTTCTCGTATCCTTTTCGCAATCAGATCCTGGCCTTTAGCCACAACGATTGGTGAAGCCATCTCAGCTGATTTATAGATTAAGGCGACCGCATAATGGGTCGGGTTAGTGATCACCACATCCGCTTGCGGAACCTGACTCATCATACGTCGCATCGCCATCTGTCTTTGCCTTTCTTTAATTCTAGCTCTTACCTGAGGGTCTCCCTCTATTTGTTTATATTCATCCTTAATTTCTTGTTTACTCATTTTCAAACTTTTTTCATGCTCCCACCACTGGAAACTGTAATCAATAATGGCCAGGACAAACAATAATAGGCCTACTCGCCAAGCAATACCAAAAATCAGATCGTTTAAAAAACTGATAACTCCGAATAGTTCAGCGTCAATTAACTGAGGAAAAAGGTTCAGATGATTCGACACCACTGAGTAGGTCACAAACCCAACTGCAGTAACTTTCCAAAGGGATTTTAGCAACTCTACTATTGCTCGTTTTGAAAATATCCTTTTAAATCCTTCTAGTGGATTAAGACGATCAAATTTAATTTTTAAGGTTTCAGTTGTAAATAAAAAGCCTACTTGGATATAATTAGCAGCAATCCCAGCTATCAAAGCGACCGCGACAACCGGCAAAACCATCCTGAGGATTAGCAAAATGCACTCAACAATGAGGTTGGATAAAAATTCCGGCGTCAGGTTTGTCCGGGTATACTCAAAATAGGCTTTCTCGGTAAAATCTATAATTACCTGGCACATATAAGGCAGGTATAAATACACAGCTAAGAAGGTTAATAAAAGTATCAAGGCTGAGTTTAGTTCAGTACTCTTTAATACTTGACCCTTTTTCCGGGCTTCCTGCCGTTTGCGTGGGGTAGCCTATTCCGTCTTCTCCCCGGCAAACATCTGTAAATTCAGGGGTCGCGAGTTATCCGAAGGCAAAAAAACAGACATTTTCTTCACCTTAACTAGAATCAGGCATCTGTTAATTGGCTATGATTCTCAAAAACAGATCTACATTTTCAAAGATTTGTGTAAACAATACTCCTAGCATCCAGACATAAAGGGTCATTATCGTAGTTAAAATAGCCAGCCCAACTATTATTTTTAAAGGAAGACCAACAATAAACACATTCATTTGGGGCACGGTTCGCGCTACCAAACCTAAAGCAACGTCAGTCACAAATAAAGTCGCCACCAGCGGAACGGCAATTTTCATCGCTGTAATAAACATGCCACAAAAAAGAGATACAATTAAGGCTGTTACTTCTCCGGTATAAACGACACCAAAAATAGGCACAAAATCGTAACTATTGACTAGTGCCGAGAGGATTAAATGATGTCCATTCATCCCTAAAAAGACTAACAAAGCAATTATATAAAGAAAATTACCCAGCAACGGCATCTGAATGCCGCTTTGCGGATCCATAACGTTAACAATCCCAAAACCCATCATCATATCAATGAACTGACCGGCCACCTGCACTGCTACAAAAACCAAATGAATTATGAAACCAATTGCAAAACCTAGAATAAACTCACCAGCCAAGCTAATAACAAAAGAAGGCAAGTCACGGGGAATCTGATCTGAAGCTATGGGCAGGACCATAACTACCAATATAGAAACCAGTGCCGCCAGACCAGCCCGTATAGTAAGAGGGGTCCTCTGTCCTGAAAAAACTGGGGCCATCTGAAAAACACCGCTGACTCGGGCCAATACCAATAGAAATAAGTCAAGTTTGCTAAGAAAAAGTCCAATAGCATCCATAGTCAAGGCCTAATGAATAAAAGTGTAGTTATGTAAATTGACAAACAGGTTTGTCGCAAAGATATTTAGTATTTTAAGCATCCACGGCCCAAAAAGAACAATAATTAGCATCACCGCAATAATTTTTGGAACAAAGGCCAAGGTCTGCTCTTGAATCTGAGTGGTTGCCTGAAAAATACTAAACAGCAGACCCACCAACAAACTACCGATAAGGATTGGAGCAGCCAACAATAAGGTAGTGTAAAGGGCTTCTTTGGTTAGATACATGATAAATTCCTCTTCCACTTCGGTTCCCCCTTAATTAAAAACCTTATTGACCAGTCGGATTCTTAAGGCTGCCCGATTAAAAACTAAGAACCAATGATCGTACCAACAGATTCCAGCCATCTACTAAAACAAATAAGAGAATTTTGAAGGGCAGTGATATCATCATGGGAGGAAGCATTAACATCCCCATTGACATCAAGGCACTGGCGACTACCATATCGATTACTAGGAAGGGTATAAAAATAATAAAACCAATTTGGAAGGCAGTTTTGAGTTCGCTGATTATAAAAGCTGGAATAAGGACATGGTTTGGAATATCTGAGTAAGTTTGAGGTCTAGGTAATTGAGCCAGATTAACGAAAAGGGCTAGATCCTTCTCCCTAGTCTGCTTAAACATAAAGCTTCTAACTGGTTCCATGCCTTTCTGCAGAAAACTAGTTTGACTCATGTTGCCGGCTAAATAAGGTTGTAAAGCTTCTTGATTAATCTCTTGCCAGGTAGGGGCCATAACAAACAAAGTTAAAAACAAAGCTAACCCAATCAGTATTTGATTGGGAGGCATCTGCTGAATTCCCAGGGCACTACGCACAAATGACAATACCACAATAATGCGCGTAAAAGAAGTCATCATCACCAGAATTGCCGGGGCCAAGGAAAGTATGGTCAGGATAAACAGGATCTGAAGACTCTGCGCTACTTCAAGGGGTTCTTCCGCTCCTTCAATTCCCAGACTAATCTGAGGAAAAGGGAACGGTTCAGCCTGAACCGGATCAACCAGCCCTAATAAACTAACAACTGTTACTATAAAGAGAAAGAGCACAAGCACGCTACGTTTCTTAGGTCCTTTATTCATGCCGATCATCCTTATAGAGACCCTGCATCCGCTTCAACTGTTCTTCGATGGTGGCATGAAAATTGAGTCGTTGCTTAAGCTGATTTTGAGGGTCAATACTTGTGTGATTGTTAGACGATGAACCAAAACGGTTTATCCGTCGTTTCCATTTTCTAAGCGTCGAATCATCAAAGCTGCTCTGGTCCAGTCTCATTTCGGCAATTATAGCATCATCTTCGATTTCCATTATCTTTACCATATTATGATCAGTCATCCCCAGCACCAAAACTTTACCCCCAATATCAACCAAATAAATCCCTCGGTTTGGCCCCAATGACACATGATCAAGAATACTAATCCAAGTTCCCCCTTGCAATTTGAGGCCTTTACCAAATAAACGAATTAAACCATAACTAAGTATGACTATGACTAAGACGCTGACCAGTATTTTAAATAGGAGACCCCCGACACCTGGGGGTTCTTGCACCTGTGGCTCTTGATATTCTGGCAAATTAATTGTCAGATTCTCATCAGTTGGTGTTGCTTGAGCACCATTCGCCAATCCGATTATTAATGCTCCGGCTAGTATTACGCTAACTAGCAAAAACCTTAGCCAATGAATTCGAATAGAGTTACTGATCATTGGACAACCTTCCATTTAACCCAGCGCCTTACCGATAGCCTCTAAAACCCGTTCGGGTTGAAATGGTTTAACGACAAAATCACGCGCACCCGCTTGGATGGCATCAATAACCATTGCTTGCTGACCCATCGCACTACAGATAATAATTTTGGCTTGGGGATCAATCTTTTTGATCTCACGAACAGCACTAATTCCGTCAAGTTCAGGCATGGTGATATCCATTGTTACTAGGTCAGGACGTAGTTCTAGAAAACGTTCTATCGCCACCAATCCATTCTCTGCTTCCCCGACTATTGTATAACCGTTTTTCGTTAAAATATCTTTAATCATCATTCGCATGAAGGCTGCATCGTCCACGACTAATATTCTTTTGCCCATTCAATATATCTCCCCTTCAAGTTATTGTAGATTGCCTAACCGTTCAAGTCGACTAACAATAGACGTCACTCTGATGCCAAAATTTTCATCTATTACCACAACTTCACCTTTAGCCACTAATTTTCCATTTACCAGAAGGTCTACCGGTTCACCAGCTAATCGATCGAGCTGAATTATTGAACCTTGACCTAAATCTAAAATTTGCTTAATTGTTTTGCGGGTCCGGCCCAGTTCCACAGATATCTCTAATGGAACATCCATTAGCAAACTGATATTACCCATTTCCTTACTTTCTATATTCGGAGTTAAAGGGGCAAATTGTACCGGTTGAACTGGTACACTTGGTTTAGACGACACTTGTTCCTTACCACTTGGTTGTAAGGAAGGTGTAGCAACTGGAATCGCTTTGGCCGGAGTAACCGGTACAGCAGAAGCCGTCGGCAGAGGGCCGGTTCCAGCAGCTCTGGATGGTTCAGGTCTTTCAGGGATGGGGCTTGGATCAGCTGATACAATTTCTTCATTCATTTTACCAAGTAAGGTTTCAACCATTTCTTTAGCGTAAATCACTGGAATAAGCTGCATTATTTCACTATCTACTAAATCTTCTATCACCATCCGGAAGGATATCTTGATCAGATTGTCAAAGGGCTCGTCCATTAGGCTATTAAAACGAGTATCTGAAAATTGAATAACTTCTAAACTAGGTGGAGAGATGTCAATTCGTTTATTAAACATGGTCGATAGCGATGTAGTAGTTGAACCCATCATTTGATTCATGGCTTCTCCTACGGCACTGAGCATTATTTCATCCAGTTCAGCGGGTGGATTAGAACCATCATTACCCATCATCAAATCAGCTATAACCGCAGCATCCGTGACCTTCATGACTAGGAGGTTAGCCCCCTCAACCCCCTGAGTGTATTGAACAGTTACGATCACATAGGGGACAACGTGCTCTGTTATCAATTGATGCCGGGTAATCTGCTTTACCCTAGGCGTGGTGATTGACACCCGCTTACCCAAAATTGTCGAGAGGGTGGTTGCTGCAGTACCCATCCCGATATTGCTTATTTCCCCAATGGCATCTATTTCCATGTCTGACAATTTTTCATCTAAGTCTTCTGAATCTGATTCTTTAGTCGTCAATGCTGGTTCGCCTCGTAATAAGGCATCGATCTCTTCTTGAGATAAAATTCCGCTATTCATTCTCGTCCTCCCCATCATCATTCCGGACTAGGGACGTTATTTGAACTCCCAGTTTATTACCGATTAAGCCGGGACGACCAGTAAATTTGGTCTGAGGGCCAACTACCACCTCCAGTTCCTGATCAACCCGGGTATCCAGAGCAATTACATCGCCTAGCTGTAGTTCTAATAATTCGGCCAAAGTTACTGTGGTACGGCCTAATACTACCTTAACCGGGACAAGAGCTGTTTCTATCCGTTTGCGTAATCCAATAAAATTTTCCGGGGTCTGTTCCTTTCGCGCACTTGAGTACCAGAACTGGACACTGAGTTTAGATAGAATAGGCTCTAAAGTTATATATGGAATACAGATATTAATCATCCCGACTCTTTCAAAAATCCTCGTTTCGAGAGAAATTAAGACTACCATTTCAGTCGCTGAGGTTATTTGCGCGAACTGTGGGTTGTTTTCAATAAACTCAATCCGGGGGGATAAAGAAATAATAGTTGACCAAGCCTCACGAAATAAATTCACCATTTTTTGACCGAGCAATTCCATGACTGTCCGCTCAATTTCCGTTAATGTTCGAAGGCTCTCAAGTCCCTGCCCTATTCCCCCTAATAATCGATCAAGCATAATAAAACTAATATTGGGATTAATCTCCATGATTGCGTTCCCTGGCAGGGGATCTAAGCTAATAATATTAATGATTGATGGATCGGGGATTGAGCGGGTAAATTCATCATAGGTTAACTGTTCGACAGACATAAGATTTACCTGAACTATTGTTCGGAGTAAAGCTGACAAATGTGTATTTAAGGCCCGACAGTAATTTTCATAGATATTACTCAAGGTATTTAACTGATCTTTAGAAAACTTATTTGGCCGCTTAAAGTCATAAACCCGAACCTTTTTCTTTTTTTCCTCTTCTTTTAGATCTTCTACATTGACTGATCCAGAAGTCAAGGCAGCCAGCAATGCATCTATTTCTGATTGTGATAAGACCTCACTCAACCGCCTACCCCCTCTTATAAACAAACAAAAACGTTAAGTTCCTTTTTGCTCAACTTCAGAGAATTTTATCAGATACCTTTTACCTTTGTTGTTTTCCTATAAAAATTATTATAAAGCCTTGCTGATAATCAATTTTGGCAAAACGTTCCCCCTGACATGGGATAGATAATATTAAACCCGTATGAATTTATTAAATTTTTTAATTAAATTTTTATGAAAATTGTTATTGCATGATAAATGTACCAAAATATATGTTTTGTACTGGTTTTTCGCCCCCCAAAACGCTGTTCACTTGATTGAGTAATTCTTGTTTTAAATTATCCCGATTATAAACTTCGAGATCAGTAATGGTTTTGCTGGATAAAACCGTTAAAATCTTATCCCGAATAATTGGCTTTTTCGGCTCGATTAACTTTTGCACTTCCTCGTTCTTAACTTCCAGATGGATCTCGGTTTTTAAGAAGCGTTTTCCTTCAGGATTGGCAATATTGACGGTAAACTCTCCCACCTCGACCAAAGGTCCATGGATAACCTCTTCAGGCTTTTTATTAGCTAGAGTTGAATCGTCCCCAAAAAGAATAACTGATAGCCCAAAAGTCAGAGCACCACCTAAAATGAATAGCACTAAACCTAATGCTACCAATTTTAGATCAAATAGTCCATTCTTTTTCACCTGCTCCTCGGCCAACCTTTACTCCTCCTCAATTTCCACAATGTCTTGCCGGTTCCAACCTATCTCGCCAATAGCCATTTTTCACCTGAAGCAATGACTCCCCTTTACCGGCTTAACACCTGTTGCAAACAAGCCTGCCTGAACTGAACCACCCGATTAATCAGCTCGTCAACGCTTTCCTTGACCACCAGCCTATGCCCATTAGTCAAGGTAATCACCGTGTCCGGCGTTTGCTCCATTGTTTCAATTAAATCGCTATTGATCACCAATTCAGTACCATTGAGCCTAGTTACCTTGATCAAGAATACTCCTCCACTCGTGTGGGGTGATGAGCCATGCCGGTCGAACTGAACCGCCACGGCTCATCGCCGTTATGCGCTTCCTATCTTAAACATTACACGCTTCTAGATAGATATAGAGACTAAATCAACGTTTAACGTTTTAAATTGACTAATTCCTGCAACATCTCATCTGAGGCCGTAATGATCCGGGAATTGGCTTGGAATCCCCGCTGGGTGACAATCATGTCGGTAAACTCCTGCGAGAGATCGACATTGGACATTTCTAAGGAACCGGGAATAATCGTCCCGCGCGCTTTTACTCCAGGCGCGCCAATATCCGGGGGGCCTGAGTTGGCTGATTCATCAAATTGGTTTTGCCCTAACGGCCGCAGGCCGGCTGGGTTTTGAAAAGTGGCTAAGGCTACCTGGCCCAGGGCTTTGGTCTCCCCATTGGAGTAGCTCCCCATGATTGTCCCGGTAATATCAATTGTAAAACTCCGCAGATCTCCCGATCCGTAACCATCCTGGGTCTCCGGCCAGGCGGTCCATTCCGCTTCGTACTGGGTCAGTTGACTTAAATCAACCACAATGTTCATATCATCCGCTTTGTTGGCTAAACCAGAGGCCTGCACCGTAATATTTAAGGGGTCAGTTATTTGTCCTTTGCTGTCAAACTTAATCGGGGTCGAGGATGCCGGGGCTGCGGGGGCAACCCCATCAAAGTAGGCCGTAATATTCCAGACCCCCGGGCCATGGTGTTCCGAGGGAGTTACATCGCTACCCCCACTGGTAGTCTGGGTAAGTTTAGTTGGGTCAATCCAAACATTAACATTCTCAGGAGTAGTGCCAACTGGAACCGAGATGTTAAACCGCTCCAGATTGTTGAAATCGATAGTGATATTTTCTGTCGTTGTATCAGGATATGATATGGTCACGTCCCATTGGCTGCCTGAAGGATCCCCTATCCGTGTGAATGTAAGTTGAACGGTTTCGCTACTAATCCCATCAGAGCCTTTTACCACAACAGCTACCGGACCGACCGACGCGTCACTTCTATCCAGATTACCCGTTAGATACACATTATCCTTATCAAAATCAAGTCTTAATTCGTGTTCTGCCCCCAGCGAGTCAAAGACCGTCTTGGTGATCGATTTGGGCAACTGGTCAACCGGGTGGCCTAAGTCAACATTGCCAGTCAGTACAACTTTTCCCGTGGCTTTGGGCGGAACACTTCTATGCCCGGAAATGTCAATCGGCACTAATTTAGAATAATCGATCTGCCCAGTTGCTACATCCGCCATGTATCCCATAACCAACTGACCATTAGCGGTATTATAATACTTCCCGCTGACGTCAAAGTCGAAGGTGCCGGCCCGGGTATAGACATTACGACCCCCGTCATTGGTGATAAAAAACCCCTCGCCCTGGATACAGAGATCAGTAATCTTATCGGTCGGTTGCGAGCTGCCGCCGGTATGAATGATATCGACGGTCGCCACGTTCATCCCTAACCCAACCTGCATCGAATTAGTCCCTCCCCGATTATCCTGCGGCCGGGAGGCGCCCCGTATTTGTTGATACAACGCATCCTGAAAAGTGACTCGACTTCGTTTATAACCGGTTGTGTTCACGTTGGCAATATTTGCCCCGATTACGTCCAGCCGGAGTTGGTGATTCCGCAAGCCGGTGACTCCGGCAAACATAGAACGCATCATCTATCAATCGACCTCCTTTATCGCCAAATGCAAGCCGCTTCAGTTGTTCCGCAGCTTATGGGCCTCCTCCGAGAGGTCCAGCCCATTTCTAATACTAATACTTTTAATACTAATACTTTTTAATGCTAATACTTGTTATACTAATACTCCTTCTAATACTTCGAAACATCCGCGCAACTTTAGACAATTACCGCACTATCGATATTGGTGAACACATTTTCCTTCAGATTTGCTCCATCCACAGCCGTGATCACGGTTCGATTTTTGATACTGACTACCAGGGCCAGGTTGTCCATTAAGACCAAAGAGTCTCGAGCTCCTTTCTGAGCTGCTTTAGCTACTCCTTCCTCCAGTCGTTTAAGTTCAGCCCCAGTTAACGTAATATTACGGGCCTGCAATCGCTGCCTGGCATGATGGGAAAACTTAATTGTTCTGAGTTGATCATCGAGCACACTTTGAAACGAATGACTGGGAGCGGTTCCAGGCGCCTTCTCGTTTTGACCCTTTACCGGCTGGTTAAGCGGCTTCGGTTGGATCGGTCGGATCGGTTGTGGGTAAAGAATCCGATTGTTCATCCTCCGTTGCACCCTCTTCAATTTCTGGCTGTTTAATACTTGCAACACTGGCAACCATTTCTAGATATACTTCCTCACCATTAACCAATAAGCGAGGAATTCCCCCGTTTACCCTGATTGCCTCAACTGTACCGGTCCTGTATTCCTCACCAGAACGATACTCAATTTCACGGCCAATCAAAGCAAGGGCACAACTAATTTGTGAATTCAGAAAGGAGTTTTCCTGCCACAAACTCAAGGTTTGTAAAGCAACTTCCAGGTTTTTGTTCATATTCTGCATCTGTTCCAAAGAACTAAATTGAGCCATCTGGGCAATAAAATCAGTATCTTTAACTGGCTCTAATGGGTTTTGATACCTTAATTGCGTTAGCAGAATTCTAAGGAAGGCATCTTTTCCCATTATCGCCTGTTCAGTCCTAATTTTCTCGGTGTGGGCGGTACTTGAATTAGAATTAATCAGCCAAGGCGGTACTCCACTGCCGGTTGCTTCAATGCTCATGCTCTTTCCTCCTTACGCCAGGTAATTGATTCCTTCATTCAACCATGTATCCCAATGAGTGGACATTTCATCTACATATTCCTTAATCTCATCGCCGGCTGATTCCAAGTACGCTCCCCGATTGGACTGACGATAATTAGATTCATTCTGGTTAGGCAAATAATAGGCCTGGTGTTGGCTAAAGTGTTGGTTAGTTGAGCCACCGCCGACGGAAACCTCGAGCCGATCAATTTGCAAACCTTGTTCCCCTAGCGATTGTTTAAGCTGATTGAGATTGGACTCGATAATCTGTTTGACCTGAAGATTTTCCGCCATAAACCGCGCGGTAATCAACCCATTCTCAACGGCTAAGTGCAAGTTGAGCCGGCCAAGGAACTCCGGTTTCAACTGAATTTGTAGTTCGGACAGACCTTCTTTAACCATCACCCGGGCCTGCTGAACAAGCTGCTGGAAAAGTTGCTGCGGGCGAATAGTATCTTGACTTCTGGTCAACGCCGTGGTCTTTGAGTCAATTAGGTCAGCCTTAGTCGGCGACGGTTGCAAGTAAGCCAATTCATCCTCCGGTAAACCAGCGACTCCCTCATCCAGACTGGAATTGGGCTCCAAGAATACTTCCTTAATAATCTTCGACAGTAAGCCTTCAGGGCTTGGAGTTTCTGCTGCTGAGTTGCTTTGGTTTGACTGGGGGTGACCCTCTTCCCGCTGGAGTAAATGTACCAGTCCATTTTTTGTTAAGGCAAGTGGTTCAGCGGGTATATCTTCTGGATTGTTTGTTAGGTTAGAACCGGCAACTTGATTGCTTTCTAAGGACTGGATCAATCTCAAGTTACTTGATAATACCTGCTTATTGATAAAGACCCCAGAGTTTTCCTCTATAGCTGAGACCTGGCTCAAGTCAACCGCAGGTCTCAGCGCAAACTCAACTGGCTTAATCCCTGCCGGCTGCAATAGTTGCCATTTGGGGTTATTCTCACTAAGCACCTGTTTAAGCTGGTCCGGAGAAAACCCTTCCAGGTTAATGTCCAATTGCTTTAATAATTGCTGCCAGGCACTGTTTTCTTTAAGTAGCTGTTCCACCGGCTTAACCTGATTGATCAAAGAAGCCCATTCTTGATCCAGCAAAGAAGTCCCTTCTTGATCCTTATAACCAATGATTTCAGCGTTTTGATTATCCATCTGATTATGACCGGAAATTTGGGCAATAAGTGCCCCCAGGAGCAGCAAATCTCTTGGGATATCCGCCCTGATCTCTGGGTCCTTCTGATCTTTCTCCTTTGTTGCCTGGTTGTGAGAATTGACTAACGTTTTCCAAGTTTTCAGACTTGTGTCGTGTTTTCCATCCGGCGTTGGTGGTTCAGGAGTTTTTGGGGAAACATTATCTGTGGTCATTTTTGCTTTCTGTTCCCTAACCGACTCGGGCTTCTTAGCAGATGAATTGAATGCCGCTTTTTGTTTGTCAGATAAGGAAACCTTCTTTTGATTACTCGTTTGATCAAGCTGGGAAACAAGCATTTGCTTAAAAGATTTATTGTCCGTGCCGTTCCAATTGGTTTTTCTATTTCCCCCGAGAGAACCATTCTTCTTCGTTGAGATAGCTGCTTCTAAATTAAATGCTTCTAAATTAAATGGCAGATAGTTCACCTTATCACCTCCTTTCAAAAGCCAAGCTTTATGGCGAAGTCTTGGTGGTAAACATGGTTGACAGCCGAGCAGCCCGTTCCGGCTGCATTGCGGTTAAAATCTTGGCTACCTGGTCGAATTCCATTTCTTTTAAAATGCCAAGCACTGTTTCGTCATCCAAATTATCCATAATCGCCACCACAGCTGCTGGTTTCATCTCTGCATAATAATCGGCTAATTGCTGATAATCTACATTTTTCTCCGCTGACTGTTCACTGCTCAATAGGGCTACTTTCTTTTCCAAATCTTGAATCTTTTGCTCCAAGGCTAGTTTATTTTGTTCTAAAGCCTGTTTTTCCCCTATAATTCCCTGCAGCAAGTCTTCTTGTTCCTGGATTTTTCTTTTGAGTTCCAGGTTTTCTTTTTCCATCAGACTGACGCCGGATACTACCGGAGTCGAGTCGATTCCGCTTGAACTAGTAAACCTTTCTACGCCGGGAATCTGGACAGCCAATTGACGCAGATCTATCCAACCGGCTAGCTGGGCTCCTGCCAACAAACCAGCCACCACGATCAGCAGTGATAAAACTACAAGCTTAACTGACCATATTGAATGATGTCCCGGCAATATATCCTCTTCAACTTCCTTGTTTAACAGACTTGGCGAACTACCCGTTTTTAAGCTGTTATTGGAAGCAGTTCGGGAAGCCTTTGCTCCTGTCAAAACAAACACCCTTTATCTAAAATAATAAATAATTTTTTTGGTTAACCCGCTTATTAGCCCGGCGTGAAACGTATATATTTTATGAGATCAACTTTGAAACCGATCGGCCATAGTAAAAAATGAGTGGGCGATGACAAATTGGCATTGTCAGAAAGTACTGTAAAGTGACTTTAGATAAATGCGGGTTAACGCGAAACCCCGCTAGCAAAACGAATTATGGCCAATTCATCATTTTGCTTTTGTTCTTCACTCATAACCTCGCGCTGATATTTGAACCAGTAACGCTCTTTCAGTTTTTCTAGAACCTTGCGGTTCCTCATCAATCTGAGCAATTTTATCCGACATTGTTCTAATTCTTGATACAATTCATTAACTATTTTGTTCTGGTCTTTGATCATCTGGTCTAAGGTCAGCATAAACCCTTGATATAATTGAACAGTTTCAATCTGCAGCTGATGGCGTTGAATATCTCGGAGTTCCGACACCAATAGAGCGTATTGTTTCTGTTGTTGCTGCAAGATTGCCAGCCCTTCTTGATAAGCAGTTTGACATTTGTCTAGTTCCTGGCGCTGGATATCTTCACGCATTAAGGCCACATTCAGACTTGTTTGCAGACGAAATTTAAACCGGCGCATTCTTAGAAACACCTCTAACTTGTATATTTTGGCAACATTAACCCAACTAGGTATTAAAAATAATCTCAATTAAATAATCTCAATAGGTGTTTTAGAGTTGTCTCATAAGAAGTTCGTTCATGGATATCCTGTTGTAAAAATTCAAGACAAGAATCTATCGAGGCCAAGGCATAATCTATTTTGGGATTGGAACCAGGGGTGTAGGCTCCGATATTGACTAAATCCCGGGCATCCTGATAAGTAGCTATAACACTCCGCATCTTATTGGCTGCCTGCCGGTGTTCGTTATTAACGATCTCAATCATAACCCGACTAACACTATTTAAAATATCGATTGCCGGATAGTGGTTTTGAGCGGCTAATTCGCGGGACAAGACAATGTGCCCATCCAGGATACCCCGCACCGCATCAGCAATCGGTTCGTTCATATCATCACCATCTACCAGGACCGTATATACACCGGTAATCGTGCCTTTTTCCGAGGTGCCTGACCTTTCCAGCAATTTAGGAAGCAAGGCGAAAACAGATGGAGTATACCCTCGGGTAGCGGGTGGTTCACCAACTGTTAAACCAACTTCCCGCTGTGCCATGGCAAAGCGGGTAACTGAATCCATCATCAGCATGACATCAAGACCTTGGTCTCGAAAATACTCAGCAATAGTGGTGGCCACAAAAGCCCCTTTTAATCTTACTAAAGCCGGCTGTTCTGAAGTCGCGATCACAACCACTGATCGTTTTTGTCCTTCAGGACCAAGATCCCGCTCCAAAAATTCCCGGACCTCACGGCCTCGCTCCCCAATTAAGGCAATCACATTAATATCCGCACTGGTATTGCGGGCCACCATCCCCAACAAAGTACTCTTACCAACCCCACTTCCCGCAAAAATCCCGAGTCGTTGGCCTTTGCCACAAGTCAACAGCCCATCAATTGCCCTAACCCCTACTGAGAGCGGCTGGTCAATCCGTTTACGGCGTAATGGATTGGGTGGATTACTCATTACTGGATAATACTCTTTGCATCCCAGAACACCAGCTTCATCTATCGGATTACCCAGACCATCCAGGATTCTCCCAACCAACTCTGGTCCCACCGCTATCTGAAAGCTTTGTCCAGTGGCAGTTACCGCACAACCTGGACCTAACCCATCCATCTCTCCTAAAGGCATTAACAGGGTCCGTTCTTCTCGGAATCCAACTACCTCAGCCAGGAGACCACCGTTCCCCGCTCGGGTCTGAATCTCACACAGTTCTCCTAGGTTGACCTGAGGACCTTCCGATTCAATAGATAAGCCGACTACCTGAGCAATTTTACCTTTTTTGCTAATCAAATCAACCTGTCTAAGCGCTTCAAAATAAGGGTTAAGGTTTAACTTGCTCATAAAGGATTCACCTGATTGAAAACCCCGGCAATTTTATCTAACTGACTGGTTATTTGAGCATCGACATAACCCGCACCGGTATC
>JAAZDI010000319.1 GCA_012512295.1 Syntrophomonadaceae bacterium | reverse complement strand
GCTTAAGACAGATCATACGGGCTTATTCCACTTCCAGCATTGTGAGGATTTCCGAAGCCATTTGTCCATATTTTGGATTAGCTCGATCACGCGGTCTAGGAATATCAACTTTGATCACCTCTTTAATTCTACCCAGATGAGGTGACATAACCACAATAGAGTCAGCTAAGTAGATGGCTTCATCTACACTGTGAGTTACAAAGACTATGGTTTTACGGTTTAGTTCCCAAATCCGCAACAGTTCTTTTTGTAATAGGATTCTCGTATGTGCGTCTAGCGCGCCAAATGGTTCATCCATTAATAGAACCTGAGGATTATTGGCTAAGGCCCGAGCAATGGCTACCCGCTGTTGCATGCCGCCAGATAACTCATAAGGATACGCCCCAGCAAAATCTTGAAGGCCAACCAATTGCAGAAATTGCTCGGCCACTGCGAGACGTTCTTGCTTGGGCTGTTTATTAAATTCTAAGCCGAGCGAGATGTTATCAATCACGGTTCGCCAAGGCAGGAGTGAATACTCCTGAAAAACCAGGCCAATATCTCGGCTGGGTTTGATTATCGGCGCTCCCTGAAAACAAACTGATCCGGAACTCGGGGCCTCAAGCCCGGCTAAGATTTTCAGCAGGGTTGATTTTCCACAGCCGGAAGGTCCGACAATACAGATAAAATCGTTAGGATAAATATCCAGGTTTATATCCTCCAGGGCATGTACCTTTTTTCCCTGTTCCATGGTGTAGATCTTACTCAAATGTTGAACTTGAATAATTCCGTCCATATCCGCCTCGCCTATCTATCTGGCTAAACGCTGCCACTTAAATTTTCTGTCTTCCAACAATCTGAATAACCAATCAAGCAGTGCTCCTACCACTCCAATACTAATCATCCCGGCGATAACAATATCGGTCCTAGCTACGGTATAGGCATGGGTAATCAGGTAACCAACCCCGGACAAACTCCCGGGCAACATTTCGGCGGACACAAGGCACATCCAAGCCACACCTAACCCGATCCGCATACCGTTGACAATGGAAGGGGCGGCTGAGGGAATTAATATTTTTAGGAATATATCAGACTCACTAGCCCCTAGGACCCGGGCCGAATCAATCAAAGTCTTTCTGACGGCCTTCACTCCGTAAATTGAACTGGTTAGCACTGGATAAAAAGCCCCAATGAAGATGATAAAAACCATGGAGATTTTTAAATTGTTGAGATAGATATATACTTCCCCTTGCTCCACCCCCAGAAGGGTAGCAAAACTACTGATGCCAAACCAGGCGAGCACCAAAGGCACCCAGGCCAAGGGAGGGATTGGCCTGAACAGACCTAAGAACGTGTTAAACAGCTTAAACATCAGGCCATAATAGCCCATCAGAATACCCAGCGGTATAGCTAGGCAGACGGCGAAAAAATATCCGACCAACACCCTGATTATGCTTACCAAAATGTTATCCAGCAGCGACCCCATACTGATTAAATTATCGAAAGGGTGCAATACCAGTTGAAAGACCTGGTTGACCGTGGGAAGTATAACCGCATTATTAATTTTTGCTGCCATAAAAATCCACAGAAAAATAAATGCTATTGGAACAATCAGTGATACCCAAAAACTTTTATAATTACGGCTCATTTTTTCACACCCAATAAAAATAAGGGAGGTTCCCGTTAGCTAGAGCAAATAGGAACCTCATTTTGGTTATTGGCTTGCTTTTTCAATAAAGCTGAAATCCATTAGTGAGGTCTCGATTTCACCGTATTTCTTTCCTTTAAAACTACCATTGAATTTATCCATATCATTTAAAATATCGATATAAGTTGCGGCTCCTTCTCGCCATTTGGCAGTAGGATTGGTCGTGTAAACAATATTTGAAACTTTGGCCGCTTCTACCGGTATACCAATCCATTCAGCAGTGATGGTCGCTGCTTCTTCCTTGTTAGCATTACACCAATCACTGGCCTTATGAGTTAATTCTACAATGGCTTGGGTTACCTCAGGATTATTATCAATAATCTCCTGGCGCGCTCCCACTACGCAGCAAGGAAAATCATGCCAATAACCTTCAGGAGGCAGGTCCCTTAATTCAAAGGCGATCTTGCCGATTCCCTCAGTAACGGCCACTTCCGGGTAAGGGGAAGGCCCTACCCAACCATCCACTTGCTTGCTGGTAAGCGCCGGGTTTAGGTTAGAAGTAGATTTTAAATCAACCAGCAAGACTTCGGCTTGCATGTTGTTTGGGTCCTCGGTAACACTTATGTTTGCCTTTTTCAGGGCCCCTTCAAAAACAATTTTAGGCCCACTGGTCGGCGAATGATAACCAATTTTAACTGGCTGCTTGGTTGCCTTGACATAAGCCACAAAAGTATCCCAATCTTTGATATTGCTGTCTTGGGGCACTACCAGTCCCATCCCTTCAGTCTGGATAGGGCACAATACTTTCATGGGTGTCTGCTGGTCTACCCCATGCATGAAAGCGGTGACAGAGCCCAGAGCAATATCGATGTGTTTTTGCGCCAATAAAGTGGTGACTTCGGAGCCGCTTTTGGTTACCACCAGGTTTATGTTGGCCAGTGTTTTACCGTCAGAAATCAATTCATATTTTTCTTTGGCAACGACCGGCTTAAGGTAGACTCCCATATCCTTAAATGCTTCACCTTTAGCGGCACTAACCAAGAGAGGGGTTTGGTGGTTCGTAAAAATGTAACCAAGGTTAATTGTCGGAATGTTTTGCGGGGTAATCGAAGGTCCAGCAGTTTCATTAGTTTTTCCACACCCGACCAATACGAGACAAAGCATGAGGACTAAACTAAATAGCAGAGTAATTCTTTTCATTACAAAGTCTCCCCTCCTTAACTCTACAATAGCTAGCATCTATCAACCTGTGGCCACAGGCACGCCACAGGTATTATACCATAATAATCGTTATAAAATATATAACTAATAGTTATAGCAAAAGCATCGCTAATTAAGTAATTTTATGCTCAGGTCGGAAAAGGCCTTTGGAGAAAACAGGGTTAATGAAGTGCCCTTTTCCGAAGCAAGATCTCCTGGCCAATTAAGGCTGCCCCCAGTGCTCCAGCAAACTGACATTCAGGCGGGACTATCACCGGCACGTTCAGTTCCTGCTCCAACTTCGCTCTGATTCCCTCATTCCGAGCTACTCCCCCGGTAAAGGTAACCGGGCCTTCTACCCCGATTCTTTTCGCCATCGCGGCCACTCGTTTAGCGATTGAACAGTGCAAGGCCGCGACGATAGACGCTTTGTCTACTCCCTGAGCCAGAAGACCGATTACCTCTGATTCAGCAAATACGGTGCACATACTGTTAATAACGAGCGGGGAGCCCGCTCCGTCCCCCTGCGGACTCCTTAGTTCTCCCAATTTGCCCAGTTCCGCGAGTTCGCTGACTTCCAGGCCCAGCGTAGCGGCCATGACCTGTAAAAACCGGCCGGTACCAGCGGCACACTTATCATTCATAATAAAATTCTGCACTTTTCCCTGTCGGTCAATTTTGATGACCTTGCTGTCCTGACCGCCAACGTCAATAACTAACTGCGTCTGAGGCTGCAGAAAAGATGCACCCCGGCCATGGCAGGTAATCTCTGTCACTACCTTGTGAACAAAAGGCAGCGAAATCCGACCATAACCGGTACCGACAATATAACCAACCTGATTCTGATTATACCCTTCCCGTTCCAGAATCTCCTGGTAGCTTTCCAGTCCAACCTGACGGGGACTCCAGCCAGTTGGTTTAATCAGATGGCTGATCTTATTACCATCTATAACCACCACTTTGGTCGAAATGGAGCCAACATCTATCCCGACTGCAAGCACATCGCTCATCTCCTACGCCCGCTGTCAAATCTTCCCGACAGCAATAATCCATAGAATCTACTAACTCGGACTGATAAAATAATGTCTTCGCCTCTATTCGCCTAAAAAAAAATAAATATGGGCAATTAACTATTCCCCGCCATCTCCAGCAAGGCCTCAATTCGAACCTTTAGACTTTCTAAATCCGTCGAAGAGTAGTCGCTCTCCAGATGCAGGTACGGCAACCCTTTCTGCTGTACTAGCTGTTCTACCTGATATGCTTCAATGTTATAAGTATGGCAAGCTTGCCAGGTAAGGTCAATAACCGCATCTATTCGAAAATCATGAATCATCCGTTCTAGCAGCTCCAACCGATAGGGATTGGGACTCATGCAGGAACAGGGTATTTGGAGATACTTATCGGCCAAGGCGACAATTGGGTCTGAATATTCAGTATTAGTTTGTAATTCTAAAGTTTTGTACCCGGAACAATTCTCCAAGGCGACGACGGCACCTCCTAGTTCCTCGGTCAGGCGAATTACCTTTTCGGTACCCAGGCCGACCGGGCAGCCAGTCAGCAAAATCCGTTGTTTAACGGAAACCTGGTCAGGTTGATGGACAGCTAGTCTTTCCTTCAAATCCCGAAGCATCCGGATTGTTTCTGCTTTATCACTATTAAAAGATCTCGACCAGGAAACAGTTAGCAAACTTAGTCCACTTAAGGGCGGCGGATCAATTTGGTTTAAATCACAGATTGCTTTGATTAATGATCGCTCCTGATTAACAATCTCAATGGCTTGCCAGATCGCCTCATCCGTGATTTTAACCGACAAGTTCTCTTCTAACCAGACCCGCAATCTCCTGATTTCTTCTACCCACAATTGAAAAGACGCCTCACTCTTCTTTATTGTCGGCAGTTCCATCACATGGACCGGCTTCAACTGTTGCATCTGTTCAAACATTTTCTTTTTCCCATCACAGGTCGTTTCCCCGACAATCAAATCTGAAAAATAAAAAAATGGACAAGTATCGGTAACGGCAAAACCATATGAGGATTTGATCAGCGGACATAGATTCCGCGGAAGAGTCCGTTCTGCGGCACTAATCGGTTCTTCCTTTGTTCCGCATAGACTTACTGGAATCGCTCCGGCAGCTAGAATTAGTTCCGTCGGACAGTAGGTGCAGTAACTACCAACCACCTTAATCCCTTTATCTTTCATTTCTTTGATTTTTAAAATACTTACTTCCCTTAAATTAAAAAAATCTTCTATTGGGCTTCTTGTCACTGGTATATTGCTCCCTTCCGAATATTAGTGTATTGGACCATTACAAAACACTGAATTATATTCGAGTTGGCTTGCGAACAATCCTTTATATTATATATAACATTAAGTTATAGTTGTGCTTCTCATAATAACAATGCTTTGTAATACAACGATGAAATACTTTAGGAAAAAAATAAAAGAGACCGTTTAAACGGCCTCTAAGCATTTTTCATCTTAATAATCTTCTATATGAAGATAGGCAACTAATAAATCACCGCAAAACCAATTTTTTACTGTACCAGCTTAATTTTCTGTCCCACTCTTAGGCGCTCCGGCAGGCGATCGTTCCGCAACAAGTCCTCATAACTTTCCCGCTCCACGATCACATCGGCTCGCCCGTCATTAACCAGGACCACAGCTGGACGGCCAAGACGGTTATAATTCATGGACATGGTGTAGTTATAAGCCCCGGTACAAAAGACAGCGATAATGTCACCAGATTTAACCTGGGGCAGATTAATATCCCAAATCAGCATATCGCCCGACTCACAACACTTACCGGTAATGGAAACGGTCTCTACGGCTGGTTCGGCGGCGCGGTTCGCTACTACCGCCTCATAACGAGCCTGGTAAAGAGCCGGTCGAGGGTTATCCGCCATTCCACCATCAACTGCGACATACTTCCGAATTCCAGGAATCTCCTTGATTGATCCTACTGTATACAGAGTAGTGCCGGCTTCACCAACAATCGACCGGCCTGGTTCAATCATAATTTTTGGGATATTGAGTTGGTGCTTCGCTACCATCTCTTTAACCGCGCTGGTAACCGCTTGAGCATATTCAGCAATAGTAGCCGGCTGGTCACCTTCAACATAGTAAATGCCAAAACCTCCGCCTAGATTTAGTTCCTCAACAGCTATTCCCGCCTGCTCCCGAATATCTTTAATTACCTCCATCATTACTTTAGCGGCATGATTAAAAGAACTCATGTCAAATACCTGGGAACCGATATGGCAATGAATTCCCTTGAATTCAAGATGAGGAAGGGTAAGACATGATTTAACTGCTTCCATGGCCTGACCATTCGGCACCGTAAAGCCAAACTTTGAATCAATCTGACCGGTTCGGATATATTCATGCGTATGCGCTTCGACGCCTGGGGTTAATCTAAGCAGGACCTGAGCGCGCACTCCCATCTGCCCAGCTAAATCATTCAAAAGAGTCATTTCATGAAAATTATCAACTACTATCCGGCCGACCCGATATTCCAGGGCCATCCGCAGTTCTTGCGGCTGCTTGTTGTTGCCGTGAAAATAGATACGCGAGGCTGGGAACCGAGCCTTGATGGCGGTGTATAGCTCACCCCCGGAGACTACATCTAAACTCAAGCCTTCTTCCTCAATCACCCGACACATCGCTAGATTCATAAAGGCCTTACTGGCATAAATGACCTCTGCGCCAAATCCATCTGTAAAAGCAGCCCGGTATTCTCGGCAAACCCGACGGATTTCCGCTTCATCCATAACATACAAAGGAGTCCCAAAATTGCGAGCTAGTTCGACAGTGTCATACCCGCCGATTTCTAAGTGCCCCAGTTCATTAATTCGCATTGTTCCGTGTAATTTCACCTCAAAAACCCCTCTCCTCCGTGCTAACCAAAAGCTGACTGCAAATTTAAATCATTCAAAAACATAAAAAGCCTCGAGTATTTCCTCGAAGCCGTCTGCTACCTGCAGAAATACTTAGTTAATTAAATTTTTTGGGATTATTTTACCGCAAATGCTATCTAGTGTCAATTAAGTCGATATGTCGACAATTACAAGCCTGAGAAAAAATTATTAGTTTAATTTAATTTGCAAGATACTTCTTAAAAGCAGACTGAAATAAAGCCTCAACTATTTCTCGAGTAACTTCAATTCCTGGTTGAAGCCGGTCACTTTCGCCTTTTTCAATATCATTATCATTTGATTGGGCATCACCATAAACCCAAACAAAATTATCCCCTTTACTCCAAAGATACATCTCATTAAAAAGAAGCTTATTGGTGGAATTAACAGTGATTTTTCCCCATCCCCGAGAACAGAGAGGGTAGGGTCGGGCTTTAACGCGAATCATTTCGGTCCCGATATTAACCGTCAGAACATCTTCATCCTCAATGATCAACACGGATCTAGGGTTTCGAGAGTTGTTTCGGACTTCTTCGGCGATACTCTTAATCCAGCCAAAGATCAGGTTCCGATAATGGTGATAGGCCGAACGGGCACGTTCACTGTTACTAAAACCGCGCGCCTCTAATTCTCGATCAAGGTTTCTGGCCATCGTTTTTTTCCACTCTTCTACCATTTATCTTCTCCAGTCCTTAAACTATTTGTCCGTAGGCATTATAGACTAAATCAACCAAAAAGTAAGCCGGTAGTATCTGGCACAAACAGATAGGGAATGAGGGAAAAGATTTAGGAGACCTTGTTTGTTAGCTCCCTAGTCGCTTGATCAGTCCTTCGCCGTAATAGATCAACGAAGGCTTCTAGCCGTGGG
>JAAZDI010000318.1 GCA_012512295.1 Syntrophomonadaceae bacterium | reverse complement strand
TTAAGTAAAATTATTGCTAAACTAATGTATAAAGAGCCGGAGAAACGCTATCAAACCGGTCGCGGGCTCTTAGCGGACCTTGTTCGGGCTCAGGACGAGTATTTGACCACTGGTACGATCCGCGATTTTCCTTTAGAAAGCTCAATCTATCCTCATCAGATTAGCTTCATCTCCAAAATGGTCGGCCGAGATCGGGAAGCTAAAATAATTCTTGAGGAATATGAGCAAGTCGTTCAGGGGGCATTTCGCTCATTGTTTATTTCTGGACTATCCGGCATCGGCAAGACCCGCCTCATTCAAGAACTGCAAAAACCGATGATCCAACACCGGGGCTACTTTACCTCCGGCAAATTCGATGTGTACCAGAAGAATATTCCTTATAGTTCGCTTATCCAAGCTTTCAGGAATTTAATCCGGACCTTTCTAACTGAAAGCGATAAACGGGTTGAGCTTTGGAAAAAAAGAATTCTAGAAGCCGTCGGCCAAAATGGTAAGGTCTAGACCGATGTCATCCCGGAATTGGAGATCTTGATCGGACCACAACCAGAAGTCAAGCAGCTTCCGCCGGTCGAATCACTCAACCGATTCCATGACTTATTTGGCCGTTTTTTGGCTTGCCTGGCGAGCGAGAAGAATCCGCTTATCCTATTCATCGACGACCTGCAATGGTGCGACTCAGCCTCTTTTGACTTTTTGGCCAATGTATTTACCAACCATCTGGAATATCCATACCTTTTCTTTTTGGGCGCGTACCGCCATAACGAGGTAGGGTCCAGCCATCCTCTAGCCAAGCTAATCCGCAGTGCTACTGAAACTCGCTGTCCATTGAAAGAAATCAAACTGGAACCCTTACAACCCGAACATTGCCATGAAATGGTATCATACATTCTCGATTCTCCCCTGGAAAAAACCAAAGCCTTATCTGATTTCATCTGCACGCTGACCGATGGGAACCCGCTCTTTGTCACGGAAAGCCTGTCCTATCTGTATAACGAAGATCTGCTTTTTCTTGATGTGGACAGGCAATGGCGATGGGACCTGGATAAGATTCATGAATCATGCATGCCGACAACTGTAGTCGCTCTTTTTTGTGCCAAGATTGAGAAACTAGCGCCAGACCTAATTACCCTCCTTGAATACTGTGCCTGTAGCGGAAATACCTTTTCACCGGTAGAGTTAGCATTAAACATGGGGATAACCCTCCGGGATACTTACGAAATGATCAAACCGGCTCTGAGTCAGGGGTTGCTGATAGAAAGCAAAAATCAGTTGCAGTTTATCCATGACAAGGTCCAGGAAGCGGTCCTGTCCATGATTTCGGCGGAAAGACGCCGGCAGATTCACTGGCGAATTGGCAGCCGTCTCTTGTCCGCTATTCCGGAGGACCAGATAGACCTCGAAAAAATTGATAACCTTTTCACCATTGTCTCTCATCTTAACCTGGGAAGAGAAAAGGACCTAGATAACAAAAAAGCGTACCTTCTCTCCGATCTCAACTACCACGCTGGCAACAAAGCCCTGGCTTCCCTCGCGACGGAAGCAGCCAATGATTATTTCAATCTCAGCCTCGAACTGCTGCCGAGCGACTGCTGGGAAGATAGTCATTATAATCAGACTTTCTTGATCTATAAAAAAGCGGCAAAAACTGAGCTTATGTGCGGCAATTACCAAAAGTCGGAAAAGCTGCTCAACTATTTGCTGCAAAATGCCAAAACTGACCTGGACAAGGCAGAATGTTTGGCCGAACAAACGACTACCCTGTCCTCCATCGGTAATTTCATCAAGGCGATCGAGACGGCTAACCGGGGACTGGCCTACTTCGGCAAATCCATCCCCGCCAGTTCAGCGGAAGCGGACCAGAAACGGCAGGAATTAATGGTTGATATTGCCGCCAAAAACATTGATGTCTGGGAAACCATCCTGAACATGCCCTTTACCACTGACCGGAAGAGTAAGATCGAGTTGGCCTTCTATAGTGAACTGATTCCCGACCTATATTTGTCCGGCCTTGTCCCCCAACTCTACCTAGCGGCGGCACTTTCCACCCAGCATTGCCTAGCCGGGGGGATGGATGAATCCGTGATCTATTCTTTCAGCATCATGGGACTTCAGCTAGGAGAACAGGAAGACTTCGAATCCGCGTTTCGGTACGAGGACCTAGCTCGGGAACTATCAGCCAAGTATCCCAATACCTTTGGGGCCACCCGGGGAATGAATGGAATCGTTTGGTGCAACATGCATTCCAGAAGCCACCCAAGGGAGATTGTTGATTATTGTCTCAAATCGATTCAGTGCGGAAAAAACTGTGGTGACCTGTTTAATGCCGGTCTGTCTTACGGTCCGCTGATGTGGAATCTTCAGGTGCAAGGGGCGGACCTAACGACAATTGAACACTATGCCAAAGAATGCTTGCAATTTTCTAAGCGTTACCATCTATCCTTTTCCGTCGGCCTGGCCGAGGCAATGCAGGCGGGTTGGATCGAGCCCATGAAAAAACATTATTCACCGATAGCCATGGAAGAAAAAGTCAAACAGTGGGAACAGGACAACCACATCGCCTCCGCTGGAAGTTATTATATCCACATGGCTTTAACGCATTATTATTTTGGTGAGTATGAAAAGGCTGAGGAGTACCTGGTCGGAGCCCGTAAGTATTTGTCTGGCCTGACCGATAACGTGCTAAAAAGACAGTGGCATGTCTTCCGGGTTTTAAACGCACTAAAACTATTATGATAAGGGCTTACGCTTTAAGAATATCCATGAGTTATTGGCGGAAATCCGGCCAATCATTGAAAAAGTTAAGCTGTGGGCTAGTTTAGGACCTTTATTGAAACCCTACCTGGCTTTTATCTATGCTGAATTGGAAAGAGTTACTGGTACTTTTAATGAGGCCAGAAGTCTCTACCTTGATGCCATAGAGATGGCTAATAGACAGAATTATACCTTTCTGGAAGGTCACCTAAACGAGTGTCTGGGGGAATTCCTTCTGCAGGCCGGTCGAGGGCCGGAAAAGGTATATTTTAACGAAGCGGCACGTTTATACAAGAAATGTCACGCAACCCGCAAAGAAATTCAGCTGATCGAGAAATATCCTGAGTATTTTGAAGAAGAAAAAACAGCCTACTCAGACCTTGAGGCGGATTATCCGAAACGTATTCTGTACGACCTGGACGTGGAATACCTTACCAAGGCATCCCTGGCTATTTCTGCGGAAATAGAACCGGAGGCCCTGATTAAAAAGATTATGAACCTGGTTATCGAAAGCTCCGGAGCGCAGCACGGCTATCTGTTGATCGAAGAAAACGGTAATCTGTTCATCCGAGCCACAAGCCACGTCTCAGAAAAGCAGGTCGTCCAGTTAGTTAACATAAAACTGGATGATGCTAAAGATATCTGCAAAGCCATCGTTCGTTATGTATACCGAACCAAAGAGAAGGTAATCCTGAACAATGCTGCCCAAGAAGGGATGTTCAAAAACAATCCAGAGGTCCAGCAGCTGCAATTACGCTCAGTCTTTTGTCTGCCGGTAATTAAGCAATCAAAAATGATTGGGATAATCTACCTGGAAAACCGTTTATCTGATTCGGTATTTACCGTCAATAAGACGCAGATGACAGAGCTGCTAACCTCCCAGGCGGCCATCTCTTTGGAGAATTCCTGGTTGCTGGAAAAAATGAAGAGGACGGAAGAAAAACTGCGCCTGGCCAACGAAGCCTTAGAGGTTCGAGTGCAAGAACGAACCGCCGAACTGGCTAGAGCCAACCAACTGCTGGAAAGAGACAATGCCGAACGCAAGCGGGCTGAGGAAGCCGCGAAAGCAGAACGGCAGCAGTTCTATAAAGTCCTGGAGATGCTCCCGGCTTATCTGGTTCTGCTAACGCCGGATTATCATGTCTCCTTTGCTAATCGACTCTTTCGGGAACGTTTCGGAGCCTCTAGCCGGCGTTGTTATGAACATTT
>JAAZDI010000317.1 GCA_012512295.1 Syntrophomonadaceae bacterium | reverse complement strand
GGGGTGACCTGTATTCCCGGTCAGGGCCTTTGCGGCGAACGCCCTTTTCTGTATGTTTTTTTAAAGCGGAAAGACCTGAGCCAAGCCCTGAAGTTGATCGACGAAATTGACGCGCAAGCATTTTATAATATTTCCGATACCCGGCAGATTCACGGGGGGTTTTTTGCTGGGAAAAGGAAAGGGATCTAAGCGTAAGTGAACAAGATACTAATGACTAATCTATTGACGAAAAGAATTATGGATACATAATTATTCAACATTATACAACATGCCTATTGCTAAACTATTGACGGCCGGCAAATCCGTTGCTATACCACGGTTAATTGATTTTCCGGCCATTTTTCGTTAGATTTGAGGGGGCGAGTTTATGGGCGTAGGCATTCGAAGTTTTAGGTAGGAGGTAGGGTGTTTGGCTATAACCAAGGAAGATATAAAAAAACAGGTGGCAGAACAGAATATCCGGTTCATCTATCTGCAGATTATTGATATTACAGGAGGCCTCAAGAGCGTCACTATTCCGATTTCACAGCTAGATAAAGCCTTAGATGGGGAGCTCATGTTTGACGGTTCGTCAATTGAGGGGTTTGTTCGGATCGAAGAATCAGACATGTATCTTAAGCCGGACTACAGCACCTTTGTCGTGTTGCCTTGGCGTCCCCGGGGCGAGGCCGAGGCCCGGCTGATTTGTGATGTATATAACCCAGACGGCACCCCTTTCGCTGGTTGCCCTCGCTGTAATTTGAAACGGGTCGTTAGCGAGGCGGCAGCCATGGGTTTCCAGATGCAGGTCGGACCGGAAGCGGAGTTCTTCCTTTTCCACACGGATAGCGATGGGAAGCCGACGACTATTACCCACGATCAGGCCAGTTATTTTGACCTAGCCCCAGTTGATCTGGGCGAAAATGCCCGACGGGATATGGTGCTGGCTCTGGAAGAGATGGGCTTTGAAGTGGAGGCTTCGCACCATGAGGTGGCCCCCGGCCAGCATGAAATTGATTTTAAGTATGACTGTGCAGTCGCCACGGCGGATAAGATCGCGACTTTTAAGCATACGATTCGGGTCATTGCCCAGCGGCATGGCCTGCACGCTAGTTTTATGCCGAAACCAGTTTACGGCGTCGCCGGGTCCGGGATGCACTGCCATCAGTCCCTATTTCGCAATAAAGAAAATGCCTTCTTTGACCCGACGACACCCAACCAGTTAAGTCAAGAGGCTTTATATTATATCGGCGGCATCCTCCAGCAAGCGCGGGCCTTTACTGCGATTACCAACCCAACGGTCAATTCCTATAAACGGTTGGTCCCCGGCTTTGAGGCCCCGGTGTACGTGGCTTGGTCCGAAAAGAACCGGAGTCCGCTGGTGCGCATTCCGGCTAAAAGGGGCATGAGTACTCGGATTGAAGTGCGCAACCCGGATCCTTCCTGCAATCCTTATCTGGCTCTAGCCGTTATGCTCAAGGCTGGTCTGGACGGAATCAAACAACAGATTGCTCCGCCGCCCCCCGTTAACGATAATCTGTATGACATGGACCGGCAAGAAAGAGTAAGAAGGGGGATCCCTTCGCTACCCAGTGACCTAAATGAGGCCTTGGCGGAACTGAAAAAAGATCGGGTCATTCAGGAGGCCTTGGGAGAGCATATCTACGACCGTTTTATGGAAGCCAAAACAAAAGAATGGGAGCTCTATCGCACCCAGGTGCATGCATGGGAAATTGAGCGATATTTGGCCATTTATTAAAATAAGAGAAAAGGTTTGGTAATCAGTGAGTTCTATAATAAGGTTTGCTCAGACCCTGAAGATGAAGAAGAATGGAAAAAAAGATCAGTGAGTTCTACAATAAGGTGTGCTGGCGGGTTTGCTGGCAGGTTAACCTAGTCTTTATAGAGTAAAGAGTCGTTACCGTTCGGGATACGGAACGACTCTTTATTGCTTTTCTCGTTATCGGTTAGTTAACATTTAGCCCCACCATAAGGCTTAGAACTCAAGCGTTCCCAAGGCGGCCTGCATCCGGTCCATGGCTTCCTGGATCCGGTCGACTTCTTGCGTTAGCGCAATTCGGAAGTAACCATCCGACCGTTCACCGTAACCTAAACCCGGAGTAATGACTACTCCCGCTTTGCTCAAAACCAGTTCGGCAAAACTGCTGGAAGTATAACCCTTGGGAACCGGGGCCCAGACGTAAATTGTTGCTTTGGGTGGCTCAATTTGCCAACCCATCTTCCGCAAACCGTTAATTACAACGTCACGCCGTTCTTGATAAACCTGGCGCATTTCTTCCACACAATCCTGCGGGCCGGTCAAAGCTGTAATACCGGCGTACTGGATGGCTTGAAACACCCCGGAGTCTACGTTTGATTTAAAGCGGCCCAGGACATCAATGGCTTCGGCGTTGCCGGCGGCCCAACCGACCCGCCAGCCGGTCATGTTATAAGTCTTGGATACGGAATGAAACTCAATCCCCACCTCTTTAGCCCCTTCCGCTTGCAGGAAGCTGACCGGGGCCTGCCCGTCAAAGTAGACTTCTGAATAAGCGGCATCATGACAAACTAAAATATCATAGCGGCGAGCGAATTCAACAACCTCCTGAAAAAAGTTCAGGTCAGCCGTCGCCCCGGTTGGATTGTTGGGGTAATTCAGAAACATTATTTTGGCTTCTTTCGCCACTGCTTCCGGTATTGCTTTCAGGTCCGGCAGAAACCCGTTTTCCGGGGACAAAGGCATGGGATAGGAATTCGCATTAGCTAACAGGGCGCCGATTGAATAAACTGGGTACCCCGGATCCGGCACCAGGCTTAGGTCCCCCGGATTCAGATAACAAAAACTGATATGGGCAATCCCCTCTTTGGAACCAATTAGCGATACCACTTCGGTCTTAGGATCAAGATTAACACCAAACCGGCTCTGGTACCAATCAGCCACTGCCCGACGATACTCCAGCATTCCAACAGAGGAGGGATACTGGTGATTAACCGGGTTTTGCGCTTGTTCAATCAAGGTATTAATAATATGCGGTGGTGTGGGGCGATCCGGATCGCCGATTCCTAAACTAATAATGTCCTTGCCTTGCTCTTTGGCTTCGGCAATTAACTTCTCAATTCGGGCAAAAAGATAAGGGGGCAAGTTTTGAATAGTTTTGGCCGGTTTCATCGATAAAACGATACCTCCTATGTTTGATTTTGAAGAAGAAGCAAGGGGACGGTTCTTTTGCTTCCTTCGTTCTGATGAATTAGACTCATGTCGTTTAGATCCGAGAAGCAAAGGAAGCAAAGGGACGGTTCTCTTGCTTCCCGGACCTCTGAGGACTCTGGAAACTCGATATCTGAAGATTTAAAAGACCATGTTATTACCATGTTCCGGATTAGCCCGCATGGCACAAGGAACCCTATTCGAAAATGAAAAATCTGATTGCCAAGGAAGTTTAATCAAACCAGTTACCGCTAAACACTTCTTGTGCCGGGCCAGTCATGTACACGTGACCATTTTCTGCCCATTCAATTTGCAGGTCCCCTCCCGGCAGGTGAACCGTAATTAACCGTTCGGTCAAACCGTTGAGAAAACTGGCCACGCCCACTGCACACGCTCCAGTCCCACAGGCCAAGGTTTCCCCAGCACCTCTTTCCCAGACCCGCATGCGGACTTCTCGGGGATTAAGGACCTGGACAAATTCTACATTGGTTTTTTTGGGAAATAAGGGGTGGGTTTCTAACTTGGGACCCCAGTCGTAAAAGGGGGTTTTGTCTAAATCTGAGACATAGGTAATACAGTGGGGATTACCCATGGAGACGGCGGTAATCATCAATTCGCCGCCGGCAAATTGCAGGGGATGATTGACGACTTTTTCCCCGAGAATAGATATGGGAATGAGGGCGGGATCTAAGACTGGTTTGCCCATATCAACCTTAACTCCGACCAAGTCTCCCTGATCGTTCAAAATAATTTCCGGGATCCTGAGGCCAGCCAGGGTTTCCACTTTAATAAAAAGCTCATTCACCAGCTGACGCTGATAAACATAGCGGGCAACACACCGAATCGCGTTGCCGCACATTTCTGCTTCACTGCCATCTGGGTTAAAAACCTGCATTCGGATATGCGCTGTTGTTGAGGGGTGGATTAAAACCAAACCATCGGCCCCGACCCCAAAATGACGATCACATATTTGTTGGGCCAATTGCGGCCAATCCCGTTCCGGGGCACCTTGTAAAAAATCCATTAAGACAAAATCATTGCCAATACCATGAACTTTTATAAATTGCAAGTCCTTTCCGCTCCCTCTTATATGTACTTCGGCTGATTGTATACAATAATCTGCCGATATTCAGCAGATTTTATGGTTATTCTCCGCAATTATAACAAATTTACCTGGTTGTGCAAAGGGTCTTTCGGTTGTTGCGAAAACCATTGTAAATACTATTTGAACATAGACCTAGTTTCATATTAAAATGAGCAAAGGGGCTTGATAAGGCCGAAGAAGAATCGTACCAAACGAAAGGTGAAGACAAGTGGACAATACCACCATGATGCGTGATGAAGATATAGGTAGATTACTCCTAAAATTCTCATTGCCCGCCATAGCCGGGATGCTGATTAATGCTCTTTACAATGTGGTGGACCGGATTTTTGTTGGGCGCGGGGTTGGCTCTTTGGCCATCGCCGCCACAACCGTGGCTTTTCCCATCATGATCATCTTAATGGCGGTATCGGTCCTGATTGGGGTAGGAGCGACCGCGCTGATCTCAATCCGGCTGGGGGAGCAGAAAAAAGAAGAGGCCGAAAAGATCGCCGGCAATGCGACCGTACTGCTGGTTCTCCTGCCGCTGTGTCTGACGGTTATCTACCTGCTTTTTCCGGATCAAATTCTAAAAACTTTTGGGGCTAGTCCCGAGGTCTTGCCTTATGCTCGCGATTTCATGCAGATAATTATGCTGGGTTCGGCTTTAGGTTCCATTAGTATAGGCATGAACAACTTTATCAGAGCGCAGGGCGACGCGAAAACAGCCATGTACACGCAGCTAATCGGGGCTTCGGTCAATATAGTCTTAAATTATATCTTTATTTTTCAATTGGGTCTGGGCATTAAAGGATCGGCCCTGGCTACGGTATCCGGTCAATTCATCTCAGCCCTTTGGGTTTTTGGCTATTTTTTTACCGGCCGCAGTCTGGTGAAAATCAGGCTAAAGAACTTCCGTCTGCAAGCACCAGTATTGTTAAGTATTGTGTCCATCGGCTGTGCGCCTTTTGCCCTGCAGCTGGCTAACAGTGTTCAGCAATTGATTATTAATAAAACCCTCACCGCATATGGAGGCGATTTAACCCTGTCTGCGGTCGGCATTATCATGAGTATCGTTTCGATTATGCTTATGCCTATTCTTGGGATTAGTCAGGGAATGCAGCCCCTGGTCGGTTTCAATTATGGGGCCCGGCAATATGACCGAGTTAAAGAAGCCTTGAAAAAAGCAATTATTGCCGCATCCGGTATTTCTATCGCCGGTTACCTGGTGATTCAGATATGGCCTAGCCAAATAGTAAGTCTGTTTACCAAGGACACGGCCCTTATCCAGCTGACGGCCGATGCCATGCAGGTCTATTTAGCCATCATTTTTATTCTTGGCTTCCAGGTTGTCGGCCCTATCTACTTTCAAGCAGTTGGTAAAGGACTGAAAGCGACGATTCTCAGCCTGTCCCGGCAGGTCCTGGTATTTATTCCGTTGCTGCTGATTCTGCCGCGTTTTTGGGGGATTGACGGGGTTTGGCGAGCTGCTCCGTTCTCGGATGTTATAGCCGTAATGATAACCGCTACTTTTTTATACTTTGAAATAAAGAGTCTGCCCCAGACAGAAGTATCTAAACAAATGCCCGCACCCTTGAAGCAGACGTAAGACCTTATTTGCAGACGCAGTTGCGCCCTTTTTTCTTGGCCCGATACAGGGCCTTGTCAGCTTCTTTTAGAACCTCTTCCGCTTTTTCCAGGGGGCGGTTTTTTTCTGCCGCTCCGATGCTTACGGTAACCGAAACTTTTTTCACTGGTTGAGTCGATTTCGGTTTAGCGGGTTTCTTTTTCGGGCGATCTTTACCCCTGATTACAAACTCCGAATGAGCGATTGTCTCCCGCAGTTTTTCCAGATGAGGCAGGACATCAGCGAGCTTTTTCCTTGCAAAAACAATGGCAAACTCCTCTCCACCATAGCGAAAGGCTTTTCCCCCTCCGGTAACCCGCTTTAGTTTGGAGGCCACCATTCGCAAAACATCATCACCCACATCATGCCCGTAAGTATCGTTAAATTTTTTAAAAAAGTCGATGTCCACCATCGCGACGGTATAAGCTCCGCTGAGTTTCATCATCTCTTCCCGGAGGGCTCGCCGGCCAGGGATCTCGGTGAGCTCATCCAGATAGGCCATACTATGGGTATTTTGGAGAATACAGATGATCATCAAAAGGCCGGCACTACTCATAAAAATCGGGGCGGCCAATGGCCACTCCTGAAAATAAAAAGATAAACCAAGGCTTAACAATACCCCGATGGCTGTTGTTGTGAAAAAAGCATTATTGAACCAGAGTTTAATCAAGAACGCCGTAATCACCAGGCCAAACACCAGCAGGCTAAGCTGGGCCATCCCTGGCGGAAGCGGAAAATACCAGGGTAGAATCGGGGCGTAGATTAGGTTGAGAATACCCGGCTGGCCGCTGCTAACGATCCAGGCTGCCCCAAGAAATTGCAGGATAATGAAAAACAGCTTCAGGAATCCCCACAGGCTTAATATGCCCCTCTCCTTTAAAAAGCTGTAAACAAACAGGTTAAGCGGAACCAGGATGGCGATCAGCGAATAGATCAAGCCTATCTGGGCGCTGTCAAGGGAGTACTGCTGAAAAAGGTATCCATCAGTAATAAGCTGAATGGCGATGAAAGCCAGGGCCAGGTAAAAAATCCTGCTCTGGTTAAAGTGGTAAGCCAGGCCGCCGGTCACCAGCAACAAAAGATAGGGTAACAATGGCAGCAGATTGATGATTAATGCCGGCAGACCGGCTAGGTTCAGCAAGCACAGGTAAGCAAGAATCAGTAAAAGAGCCAGCAGGCCAAGCGACAATATGGTCTGCATACTTTTGGGCATGATGTCAATCCTCACCATATTATAATTAAAAATTACTGCGATTATCTCTAGGTAAGTTGGTTATATTCGTACCCTCTTTTTCAGTATCGTACATTTCAGGCTTTGTCTTTTGCCTTATTTTATTTCTCGTTAGCTAAATTCCTTAACCAACGGGAAAAGTTAGTTAAGATACTAGACATTAGCCTTGATTAAACGTTGGTACGGTGGGGGATAGACAACAAAAATATTGGCAAGTTAGAGACATTTGCCAACATATTCTTTGATTTGGGAAACAAACTGCCGGATATCACCAAGGTCGTTTTGTAATATCTGGTATAGTTCTTCGTCAGTTACCTGATGGTAAGATCCTACCTGATTACTTTGGCTGCCGTTGTTGAAGAAGTCTTAGCCAGAGCGCTTTCCTTAAACTCTAAATATTCTTCAAGACACTGGCCGCTTTCCATGATTTCCTTCGCTGCATCTATGCCTACATATCTAAAGTGCCAGGGTTCATAAATTACGCCGGTAATATTTCTTTTTCCTTCTGGATACCGAAGTATGAAACCGTACTCGCTGCAATGCCTAGTAAGCCATTTTACTTCAGCGGTATTGGCTTGTGCTTGATCAAGGTGTTGATAGCTTAACGAGACAATATCGGCGGCCAGACCTAAATTGTGTTCGCTCGTTCCCGGATAGGCGACGACTTTTTGAGCTTCAAGCTCGGCCTGTTGACGATCTAATCCTTTGGCCATCTGTTTTTTGACCTGATTGTTGAATAGCTTTTGTTGGTATTCAACCGATCTGTATGCTGAACAAACGACAGGAGATAAGCCTTGCGCCCTTGCGTCCGAAAGCATTAAAATAAGTTGATCGATGGCGCGCGCATCGAATTGTAAGCCGTTGGAAAGACTTTTTAATACGGGTTTGTATGTATCGGGAAGGGGATTGTTGTAATTTACCAATGTCAGCATCCAATCCTCGTTGTTATTAATAGATGGAATGAACTTGGGCGGTTCACTGATCTTCATCGTGGTTTGTTCTGATAATTTCTCCTTTAAAGGAATTTGATCCGAGATTAATAAACGGATTTGCTCGGAAATTAAGCAAATTTTGTCCGTGATGGTCTTTCTTGAAATGAGTTCCGTTCTTACATCTGTGGCGTATGCCTCGAAAACTAGATTACCTCCCCAAAGTAACGCGAGGACAAATGTCATCAGGGTACATATTAGTCTTTTCAACAATAAAACCTCCTAGTTATTAATTTTGGATTCAATCATAACCGGGAGGTGTCAAAGAATTGTTTTACAGATGTGTCAAAGTTGTAATATTCTCTCTGAGCGGAAAACTTAACATTGGCTTCCCCCATCTTCTATTTATTTATATTTCACCGCAATACTCACGTCCCTGGCTGGACGGCCAAACTCGGATAAATATAAGGATATTCCGTTATAACTTTCCGCGCCGCCCACTCCAGTCCCTTTTTTTATCGCCGTAACACTGATAATATCTCCCGCAAATCCTTTTGATGCCCAGGTTTCGTTGAAATTAAGGGTGCCTCCGCCGTCAAGTCCCAAGTAAGCCGCATATATCTCTATCATTTCC
>JAAZDI010000316.1 GCA_012512295.1 Syntrophomonadaceae bacterium | reverse complement strand
GCACCGCAGGTGGTAAATCCAGCCGAAATCTCATCTTCGGTTTGCAAAAACTTTCGATTATATTTAGGGGCTAAACGCGTCCAGTAATGCATAATCTCATTCTGTGGAGTAATCGGATAACCAAACATAATTTCTGCACCGGCAGCTAAAGCTGCCCAAGCCGCAGCCTCATTACCGGTTATATAGACCTTTTTTTCTGCATCAATAACGCTGGCCAAATATTGGCACCTCCTATCTATTTACCAGAAACTATCGGCCATAAATCGTTTTCTAAGAAATCGAACCGGATTACCCAGACAATCAATCGGCCCGATCACTTCTCGCCATCTTTCTTCGACCACCGTAGCTTCAACTGGAAGACCCAGCTTATGAGCGGCCTCAGTAACCAAATAAACTCCTCGCTGAATTATCTCCAGATCAGTTTCTGTTCCCAGATGGGAATTGTTGATTATACCATCAACCCTACCAATCCCCCGAATATACTCCACAATATCCTCAACCGTACTAGTCATTGGTCGTGAGACGTTAATTACTACTAGTACTCGCAGTTCCTGACTGGTCTGAGCTCCCTCAACTAAATTGAGGGTCCTGGCTCCACCAACCCCATAACCAACATCAAAAATTATGTCCCCCTGACGATGCAGAACTAAAGGAATATGGGGATGCAAAACCATCCCCGCTTCACCAAGGCCGATCAATTGTTTAGTTTCCCAAGCAATTACGTCGATCCCCAGTTCCGCCAGGGGGCCTTTCAGGGGCCTCAAGGTATAGCAAGGTTCTACCGTATCCAAATCAACCAGAGTCACTTTTCTGCCTTTATCTGCCAGATCAAGCGCTCGATTAACCGCATTTTCGCTTTTTCCGCTGGCATATTCGCCTACATAAGCTTCAACGATACGGTTGCCGGGCAAGTCTTCTGCTTTATTTTGATCTATGGTATTCACCCTTCCGATCCTTTCTAACCTTCCTCTCTCTGCGCTTCCTACTAGTATACTGAAGCGGTCCAGATTCGTCAAGCAAAACGGTTGTATCGGGCGAAATACCGTCTTAAGTTCGAAAGTTCTAAAAATACATGCACTTTACGGCGCATTATTCCAGGTACAGTATTCTTGATACAATATTAATCTTAATCCGAATCAAAAGACCCCCACTTCTATAAGTAGGGGTTCCCTTGATTAAACTTCAGGTGGAGTAGAGTCTCCAGCTGAAGCCCCGATGTTCAGCGAAGCTGAACGAGTATACTTTGAGCTTAAAGACATAAGTCATTGGAAAATAATTACCCTAATTACCTTAATTACCTCAAGAAGCTGAGAACTAATAATAATAAAACTCCAGGAAGGCCGAGAAAGCCCGCTACTAAAACACTAACCAGATTTATTGGTAATCCAAATCCAAATGGGCTCCCGACAAAATTAACTAATAATAACAAAAACAGCCCAACTGCTGAATTAATTAGCAGTTTAAAAAACCACCGCAGCGGGGTAAATATCGCCCGACCTAGCAAAACGATTAAAAACAAGGCAAATATTGCCGCGATGGCAATATCAACATACGGAAGCATCGGTTTCCACCCCCCGGAGTGAGTTGGGATCAAATGCGGTTACCTGATTAAGCCGCGCCCATTTCAACAAATACTGGTAGCGATTTTCCGCTGCGTTTAGAAATTGGATCGCGTACTCTACTCTTTCTGATTCAACTATCGAGTTAAGTAGATTATACGCTTGGACCCAATCCTGATGCGCCTCCCAGATAAGCCGGAGACATTCTTCCCGATCACTATTACTATCATAAGTTTTTCTGTCTCTAAATACCTGACTGAGTATCTCCTTTTTCCAGCAACAAAACTTGGTCGTTATTAAATCCGTTAGCCTTTGGGCATATTCTTTTAGCCTCACCCCGTCCTCCTCCTCCCAAACT
>JAAZDI010000315.1 GCA_012512295.1 Syntrophomonadaceae bacterium | reverse complement strand
TAATCAGCTTCGCTAAACATCAATTTTTCAGATAGAGGCTCTTCTCCACCTGAAGTCTTAGGAGTCTTTTTCGTTCAACTAAACAATATGGAGGATGGAAGCCAAAAAAATCTGGGTTACTTATTCAATCCCAGCCAACTGCTCGTGCAAGAATTCATTTAACACCTTAATATAAGTCCCTTTCATCCCCAGGGAACGTGCTTGAATTACCCCGGCACTTTCCAATTTGCGCAAGGCATTCACAATAACCGAACGAGTTAACATATACTTGTCAGCCAATCGAATCGCTACCACAAAACCTTCGTCTCCATCTAGTTCCTTAAAAATGTACTTGACCGCCTCAACCTCAGAATACGATAGTACAGCTAGTGCCTGGGCGACAGCATCCTTTTTTCGATTGATTCTTTCGGCCTGGTCATTGAGGTCTCGCAGAATGGCCAGTCCAATAACCGTTGCTCCTACCTCAGCGACAATTACCTCTTGCGTCGTAAATTCCTCAGATTTTGCCAGCACTACCGTACCTAAACGATTCGGCCCTCCATACAAAGGAATAATAGTCAGCAAAGTATCCGGACCCACCTGGCAACTAACTCCAGTCTCAAAAAAACTAGATAACCACTCGAGATATTCCTCGGTTAAAATGTGCTCATCTAGTACCCTTGACCCAACCATCGGCTGACCAATCCCGGGGTAATTACAGCTGCCCAATACATTCCCCTTTTTTTCTATAATATAGACATGGCTTGCTGTAAGTCCCGATAATATACTGGCCAACTCCTTAAAATCCGGAGGTTGGTCGGACTGACGCTGTACCATCTGGTTAAGGAGTCTTGTCTTCCCCAAAAGAACATCGAGTTCGTCCAAGGTCAGATTCTCCTTTCAAAACATTAAAATCTATTAGAATATTTCAACATCAGCTTTCTATATTCCTGCCTTAAATCTGCCTTATTTTAAACTTTTTTCTATAAATTTTACACAATTCTAAAATAAAATGCAATGTACCTCACGGATAGCCTAAAATGAACTCGTTGAGCTTCGCCGAACGTCGAGGCCCAAATAGAGACTCTGCTCCACCTGGAGTTCAAATAGGGTAAACCCCCACACCCGCCCCGAGCCGCCTGGATAACATGCATGTGACCACCTGGAGTTCATAGCGTACCCCCCTAGGGTACTCAGAGCAGCGGTAAAAAGACCACTTGAAATTATAAATTAGGGTAACTCCCGCAACCGTCCGAGCCGCTAGGGTAACGTGCATAGGACCACCTTAGGTTAGAATTGGGCAATCCCATACAGAAACGGAAGTCTTTCCGATCCAGCTATATATAAATTAGGCCCATTTATCAACGATTCTAACCATTTCGTTGGAATAATCTCCCCGCAGGGTCCGATCAATTGCCTTTACTACCTGACCCGGTGAGGTTGAATAGTCTAGTTCGACCAAATAAATAGTTTGTTGGAAGTTATCCCGTCGAACAACCTCCAGCGGATTAGCCCCGCAGTTCGTTTCCTGCAATCGGTAAAGTCTAAAGTCCTCCTGACACCGCCACAGCCGATTCAAAATTTCGTTCGTATTATCCCGCGAGCCGCTATCAACCACGACTAATTCAAAAAAAACCGGCGAACGTAAGCGAAGCCAACGCAACTGCCGAATCACACCTTCTATAATCTTCTCCTGGTTTTGGACCACCACTAATAAAACAACTGACAAATGAGAACCAGACTCCCGCTGCGCCTTCCAAACCAGTTTCCAATTAACCCAAAAGGCCACAAATAAACCCAGGATAACCAGCAAACTCTTCCCCAGAAAAACCCAGTCCATGATAGTCCCCCCTGGATATACTTCTCTCAAGCTGATACAAGGCCAGCGATTGACATTAATCACATTACTACACTTTAGTGTATGCCTTAACATAACCAAGGGGTAACCACTCTGGGGACCGAAACAGAGTCCTAGTTGCAGAGTGTTTGAACATCTTTCGAGTTATTGGCAAACCACCCTGGGACCGAAACAGAGTCAGCTCAGTGAACTCGTTCAGCTTCGCTAAAATCGAGCTCAGCTGTAGACTCTGTCCCACCTAAAGTTTTAAGCAAGGCAGCCATTCAAAAGCCGTTCTTTCTTTATCCAGCTTCCAGGCCACCTAAAGTTGTAAGCAAGACAACCCCCACTTAACAAAGTGGGAGTCTTTTGACTCAGATTAACAACTATAATATTGAAAGAAAGTAAAACAAATAATAGCAAAAATTTAAATAATATTATATTGAATATTCGGATAAATAATATAAAATTTAAAATAAAATATTGAGTATTTATTACAAACTCATGGCTCAACCAATTTACACTTAATGGCATAAATGGCAGCCTGAGTACGGTCATGCACATTCAGCTTGCGAAGAATGCTGGTTATATGGTTTTTCACCGTCTTTTCGCTTATGTATAACCGATTGGCGATCTCCCGGTTAGCCTCACCTTTAGCAATTAGCTCCAGAACTTCCCTTTCTCTTTGCGTGAGTCGGTCTAAGTGGCTGCCATCTCCCTCCGAATTGGATAGACGGGTGAATTCACCCAGCACCTTACCGGTTACTCGCGGGTGAATAATTGACCGTCCCTCATGAACGTCAATTATCGCCCGAATTAGTTCTTCTGCCTCTACATCCTTCAGAATATAAGCAGAAACCCCGGCTCTGATAACCTCAAAAACACGATCATCATCGTAAACAGTTAGCGCAATAATTCGCGTATTGGGATGGTCGCGGTTAATAATCCGACTAGCTTCAATCCCGTCAGTTCCAGGCATATTTATATCCATCAGGATAACGTCTGGCCGCAATTCATTTGCCAGTGATATCGCTCCTAAACCATCACCGGCCTCACCCACCACTTGAATCCGAGGTTCTAGTTCCAAAACCCTGGCTAACCCCTGTCTAACCAAGGCATGGTCATCTACAATGCATACTCGAATCTCATCGTGAGCTTTAATTCCTTTGCCAGCCAATTTATCTTCACCCCGGGTCGAAAAAATACTTCTGGAACATGCACTAGAGCCTAAAGCTAAATTCCCAGAAGAACCAACATCCGGTCTGAAGCCTAAACCCATGCTGCCAATTGCTTTAGTAATAATTTTGAACACCCCCAATTTAAGAACCCGGGTTTTATATAAAAAACTACTTATGATAACTATCGTTAGCTCACGGTTTTACTTTATATCTACATTCGACAAAGTCTAAGAATTTCCTTCATTATATTTGTTATTTCTAACCGGGACACGGGACACTCAAAACTAAAAAGATATGGGCTGCTGCCTGATTGAGACAACAGCCGGATCAATTATAGCCTGTTGCCGGAACTAAAATATCTAAGATTATAAAAAATCCAAGATTATTATGTAAGGCGTTCATTATGGGAAGGTGTCTAGAATGGCCCAGTGAACTCGTTCAGCTTCGCTGAACATCGAGGCTTCAGAATGGAGACTCTACCCCACCCGAAGTTTAAAAAAGGTAACCCCCACATATAGAAGTAGGGGTCTTTTAATCCAGATAAACATTTCAGAAGTTGTATCGAAAGTTAACGAGGAGGCCCCGTTCCCACTTGTCACTTAAAGGTCCAGTAACTTGATCGCTGCTTGTTGGATTCGTTTTAGGCTCTCCCAATCCTCAGCCTCTACATAAAGGCGTAAGAGAGGCTCGGTCCCGGATGCCCGGATCAAGAGCCAATTATCTCTTTCCAACAATAATTTCACCCCATCATGGGTAATTCGCTCAATTACCTTGAAGTCACCCAGATAAGCGGGATGAAAACTCTGCAGGATTCCCAGAATCCGTTCTTTTTCTTCCTGGGTCGAGTGAATATCAATTCGCTCACTAACCAGCAGGCCGTATTCGGCCGCGATCTCCTGACTTAACTGGTTGGGATCTTTCCCGCCGGTCGCCACCAGTTCGACCATCAAGGCGGCAGCCAGGATGCCGTCCTTTTCTGGGATATGCCCGTGAATACTGAGACCGCCGCTTTCTTCTCCGCCCAACAACGCCCCTCTTTCCAGCAAAGCCTGCCCGATGTACTTGAAACCGACCGCCGTTTCCTCAACCGCCAGACCATACCTTCTGGCAATCCGATCCAGCATATGCGTCGTGGCCACCGTCCGCGCGACCGGCCCCTTGTATTGGCGAGTGTGCAGCAGGTGATAGAATAAAAGGTATAGGACCTGATTGGCCGAAACATAATTGCCCTGGCGATCAACGATCCCAAACCGGTCCGCATCCCCGTCCATCGCTAAACCAAGATCCGCCCCAGTTTCTTGAACCCGACTTTGCAACTCAGTCAGCCATTTTCCCATCGGTTCTGGAACAATCCCGCCAAACAAGGGGTCGCGGTAGGAATGAATGGTTTCGACCTGGCAGCCTGCCCCAAGCAGGAACTTTTCCAGATAACCAATCCCGCAGCCGAACATTGGATCAATCACGACTTTTAAGGGACGATGCCGAATTCTCTCCACATCGACCACGGACCGTAAATGAGTCAGGTAGGCCTCTTCCGGCTGAACCTCCTGCAGCAGACCAAGCT
>JAAZDI010000314.1 GCA_012512295.1 Syntrophomonadaceae bacterium | reverse complement strand
GGGGATGGAAGGTGATTGTAGAAAAAAATACCTATGGGGGGCTAATATTGATGCACAAGATAATATTCGTTTCCAATAGGTTGCCGGTCACGGTTAAAAAAGAGGCAGCCGGGTTTGAGTGCCGGGAAAGCATCGGTGGACTGGCTACGGGCTTGAAAAGCTACCATGGACAAGCTAATAGCCTCTGGGTAGGCTGGCTGGGGATTGCGGCAGAAGAATTGAATCTGTCAGAACGACAGAGCCTTCATGACAAGCTGCTGAACGAATATAAATGCCGGCCGGTTTTTTTAACCGAGCAAGAAATCAATCACTACTATTATCGATTTTGTAATAAGACGATCTGGCCGCTGTTTCACTATTTCACCAATAAAACAGACTGCGAACCGGAAACCTGGGAGACTTATCAGCAGGTCAATCAGAAATTTTTTGCGGCCCTGGAGCCGCTTATTGAGGAAAACGACGTTATTTGGATCCATGATTACCATTTGATGCTGTTGCCCCGGCTGGTCAAAGAGAAATACCCGCAGACGAAAGTGGGGTTTTTCCTGCACATTCCTTTTCCTTCCTTTGAAATATTTCGTTTGCTGGTCTGGCGGGAAGAAATATTGCTGGGCCTTTTAGGGGCGGATTTAATTGGTTTTCATACTTATGACTATGTCCGTCACTTTTTAAGCAGTGTTCGGCGGTTGCTGGGCCTGGACCATAATTTTAATAAAATCAGTTATGATGGTCGCTGCGTGAAAGTTGACGCCTTTCCAATGGGTATAGATTATGATTTGTTTGCTCAAGGCTTTACCGATGAACAATTACCCCGGGAGATTGCTCAAATAAGTGAAAGTATTAAAGATGCCAAAGACACTAAGATAGTTCTGTCGATTGACCGGCTTGATTACACTAAAGGTATTCCGGAACGAATCCGGGCTTTTCGCCGGTTTTTAGCCAATTATCCTGAGTATCACGGAAAGATTCGGTTATATTTGATTGTCGCCCCCTCCCGGGAAGGGGTAGATTCTTACGATGAATTGCTCAGGGAAATTGAAGAATTAGTCAGTCGAGTCAATGGCCAGTACGGAACCCTAAGCTGGATGCCGATCTGGTATTTTTATCGGATTTTACAGCAAGAGTACCTGATTAATTTTTACCGGCAGGCTGACGTGTTATTAGTCACCCCGCTCCGCGATGGTATGAATCTGGTCGCCAAAGAATACATCGCCGCCCGGACTGATTATCAGGGGATGCTGGTTATTAGTGAAACCGCCGGGGCGGCCAGTGAATTAGGGGAAGCCGTCATTGTCAACCCCAATGACTTCAATGCGATTGCTTTGGGCCTGAAGACGGCGCTGGAAATGCCCCCGGACGAAAAGATGATGCGCAATAAGATCATGCATAAACGGCTGCAGCGCTATAACGTAAAGTTTTGGGCCAGAGAGTTTTTAAACAGCTTAAACCTGGCGGAGCTCGACTCTACCCAAAGCATCTCTGCGCGAAGCCTGGAAAAAGAGCTGGATCAAATCAAGCAGGCTTATCAAGCCGCCCAAAACAGAGTGCTTTTTCTGGATTATGATGGTACTTTGGTGGGGTTTCAGCCGATCCCGGCGCAGGCCAAACCAGATCAGGAGCTAAAGAAATTATTGGCGGATTTGGCCAATGATCCGAAGAATACGGTGGTGATTGTCTCAGGACGGGACAAGGATGTCCTGGATGAATGGTTGGGCGACCTGAATCTGCATCTGTTAGCTGTGCATGGCTTGTGGTTTCGCCACCCGGATCAAAAAGAGTGGAGCATGACCGCACCCCTGGATAATGACTGGAAAGATTCAGTGCGGTCGGTCCTGGTCTTTTATACGGATCGAATCCCCGGCTCTTTTATTGAAGAGAAAAATTACTCAATTGCCTGGCATTATCGGCAGTGCGAGCCGGACCTGGTCGATGTTAAATTGAATGAGATCAGGGAAAACCTGATGTCATTAATTGGTTCTACTACTTTAGGGATTCAGGAAGGAAATAAGGTGCTGGAAGTCAAAGATACGAGAGTAAATAAAGGGTTTATCTCTTCCATCTTTATTCAGCGCAGCAGTTTTGATTTTATTCTTGGGGCCGGCGACGACTATACTGATGAGGACTTGTTCGCCTCGCTTCCCCCGGATGCTTTTTCCATTAAAATCGGCCTGGAAAAGACGCAGGCTAATTATCATGTTAAATCGTGGCAGTCGATGCGCTTGATCCTGCAGGCCCTGGCGAAAATTAGCAAGATAAATAAGGGTGAGTAGGTGGTGGTTTAATGCCAGACAGAGCCGCAATTTTTGAGTTGGATAATTTTTGTTTGGATAATTATCACGTTAAATTAAATGAGGTGCTGTTTCACAATGCCAATGGGTATATCGGGGTGCGTTACGATTTGGAAGAAGGCTATCCGGGCGAATACGATGTGACCCCCAGTCAATATATCAACGGGTTCTATGACTTTGCCAAGTTAGGCCAGGCGGAAAAACTGTACGGGTTGATCGATGAAAAACAAACCATTTTAAACGTTGCGAATACCCAGCCGATCCGGATCACTTTTGAGGATGAGGAGTTCAGCATGTTTACCGGCACCGTGCTGGAGAGCCGGCTGCGCCTGGATATGAATCGGGGGGTAACGGTCAGGGAGGTCAAATGGCGTTCGCCCCAGGGGAAAGAGATTAAGTTAACGGTTACGCGAATGGCCTCTTTTTATCAACTGCCATTATTTACGATTGAATATGAAGTAGAGCCGTTAAATTTTACCGGCGATGTCGTGATTGAATCGGTGCATCAGGGAAATGTATTAAATTATTATAATCCGGCGGACCCGCGGATTGCGCAGGAACGGATTCGGTATTTGACCCCCATCAGTTGTGAAATCAAAAAGGGGGCGTCTTATATAACCTCTAAAACCTCAAAATCAGGCCTGGAGGTCTGCACCGGCGTCAAAAACCTCTTGCCGCAAGAACATCAGCAGGAGTTTATTATAGATAATAATGATGCTGTTTGTCGGTTTAATGCCGTCGCTAAACAGCGAAAAAAGATCAGGTTGATCAAGTATGCCGTTTTTTGCGATTCGATTCGCTACCCGGATTGTCGGCAGCAGGCAGAAACTGAACTGAAGAAGGCTTTATCGGTGCCTTTGGAAGAGTATTACAAGAAGCAAGCCGCTTACCTGGCGGAATATTGGGATAATTGTCTCGTGGAAATCGATGGGGATGAATCGGTGAATAATGCTATTCGCTACAATTTATACCAATTATTTCAATCAGTGGGCAAGGACAAGTACTGTAATATCTCCCCGAAAGGATTAAGCGGCGATGGTTATGAGGGGCATTATATTTGGGATTCCGAGATGTATATCTACCCCTTTTTCACGATCACCAATCCGACCATAACCCGAAAGCTGCTGGAATACCGGTACACAACGCTTGACCTGGCCCGGGAGAATGCCCGGATCTTAGGTCATCAAAGCGGGGCTCTTTATCCCTGGCGCACGATTATGGGCCGCGAATGCTCCGGGTTTTTCCCGGCCGGTTCGGCCCAGTACCATATAAATGGTGATATTGCCTATGCCATTATTGCTTATTATCTAGCGACCAAGGATTTGGCGTTTATTCAAGAAATGGGAGCCGAGATGATTTGGGAAACCGCTCGGCTATGGATTGATGTGGGCAGTTTTTACGACGGGAAATTTTACATCAATGACGTCACCGGTCCGGATGAGTACACCTGTATTGTAAATAACAATTATTACACGAATGTGTTGGCGCAATACCATTTGAACTGGGCAGTAAAGTTTTACCATATATTAAAGGCAGCTGGCGGGCTAGCAGATTTGGAACGGAAAATCCAGATTAAAGAGTCAGAAATAGAGCTTTTTCAGCGAGCGGCTGATTGCATGTATCTGCCCTATGATGAAAAGTTAAAAATTAATCCGCAGGACGACTCTTTCCTGCAGAAGAAACCGTGGGATCTGGCCAGTATTCCGCCAGACAAATTTCCTTTGCTGCTGCATTATCATCCTTTGCATTTATACCGGCACCAGATCTGCAAACAGGCGGATACGGTGATGGCGCATTTTATCCTGGAAGACGCGCAGTCCCCGGAAACTATCTTAAACTCGTTTAATTACTATGAAAAGATCACAACCCACGATTCTTCGCTGTCCCGGTGCATCTTTAGTATTGTGGCGGCCCGGTTGGGGATGGTCGATAAGGCTTACGACTATTTTCGACACACGGTTCGTTTAGATCTGGACAATCTGCATCGGAATACGCCAGACGGCATTCATACCGCCAATATGGGCGGCAGTTATATGGCGGTGGTCTATGGCTTTGGGGGTTTTCGGCTGAAAGAGAGCGGCTTCTATTTTGCGCCGGTTTTACCAGCGGCCTGGACCGCCTATCGCTTCAAACTCCGTCTGGAAGGGAGCCGGATTGCCGTGCAGGTCAAGGAGCACGAGTGCGTGTTCAGGCTGGAGAGCGGCCCGGCCATAAAAATATTTGTCTATGGCCAAGAATATCTGTTAACTGACACGCTGACAGTCAGCCGACAGCCGACAGCCACGGGGACGGTTCTTGTGGCCGGTAAGTCGCGGTAACATATTAATCCATAACGGATTCGTTTCATGCAGGGTGCAGAGCCGGTTGAGTCTACTCTCGGTAACATACTAATCCTTAACGCCCGCCGGCAGCCGGCGGGCAACAAACTGGCCTGCTCAAGTCGCGGTAACATACTGGCCGGTAAGTCGCGTTCCAGCCAAGGGGACGCGTTATGTCGTCGAGGTGAGTTTCCAACGAAAAGGGATCTGGGAATAGGGATCTGGCACGTAACATATTAATCCATATTCGTTATGTCAAAATATGGGCCATGATCTGTATATCTAGCGGGGATGGGCAACCATCTGGCTAGGAGTCAAAGCGACGCACCCGGGCAAGACAGGGAAAGGCTTCGGAAGTGGGCAATCATCTAGCCAGGAGTCAAAGAAGCAGGAGTTTCTAAAAGTAGGAATATTGTTCGACAAAGAAAGGAACGGTCTCGATTGTATGAAGTACCAAGCGATTATTTTTGATTTAGACGGGGTAATTTGTCACACGGACCAGTACCATTATTTGGCCTGGAAACAAATCGCCGATGAGATCGGGGTCTACTTTGATGAGCAGATCAATAACCGGTTGCGGGGAGTCAGCCGCCGGGAAAGCCTGGAGATAATCCTGGAAGCCTATCCGGGCCGGCTAACTGAAGACGAAAAGACTTATTACACCGAGAAAAAGAATGGACTTTACCGTAGTTTGCTGCAAAACATGTCGCCAGCTGATGTCACCGCCGAGGTAAGGGAAACCCTGGACCAGCTAAGAGCCCAGGGGGTTCTCCTGGCCATCGGCTCCTCCAGCAAAAACGCGAAAGCCATCTTAAAACAAATCGGCCTGGAGGATTACTTCGATGCTGTATCAGACGGGACCAACATTACCCAATCTAAGCCGGATCCGGAAGTATTTTTAAAAGCCAGTCAGTTTCTTGGGGTTGACCCGCAACACTGCCTGGTGGTGGAAGATGCCAGATCCGGCGTGGAAGCTGCCCTGGCGGCGAACATGGATTGCGCAGCCATCGGCGACGCCACCAAATACAACCTGGCCCGGTACAACCTCCAACGCTTCTCCGACTTACTGCAAATCAGCCACGGGGACGGTTCTTGTGGCCGGTAAGTCGCGATAACATGCTAGTCGTGGTAACATACTAATCCTTAACAGATG
>JAAZDI010000313.1 GCA_012512295.1 Syntrophomonadaceae bacterium | reverse complement strand
GATTAGGGGCATTGTCTCCGAAGGAATGCTGCTGGCCGCCTCTGATGAACAGGGTCTGGAAGTGCTGACCCTGACTAAGGACGTGGGTCCGGGAGCCAAGGTTAAATAAAATAAAATATAGTAACACAGGCCACAATGGTTAAAATGGTTTAATGCGACAACAGTCATGACTACCACAAGCCTTCAGTCGATGCCCCAAGTAGGATCAGGAACGAACTGTTTTGCAGTATTGGTAATGACTATAACAGTATTACTGGTCATGACTAGAAGGGTATTATTGGTAATAACTAGAATGGTCATTGGGAATAAGGCAAATAAGCCTCGGTTGGCTAACCGGGGCTATCTTAGTTATAAGTTATGGGAACCACATGTTGTAATCCAAATACTGCTCCATATACAATTGGATTAAATTTGTGTCATTAATACAATAAAGGAGTTCGATACCATGCTGATTGATAGCCACTGTCATCTTAATGATCCTCAATTTGAGATTGACCAGAAAGAAGTGCTGGAACGAGCCAAGGCGATGGGGGTGGGGCAGATTGTGTGTGTGGGCTATGACTTGGCCTCTTCCCTGGAGGCAGAAGCCTTAGCTCGCCAGCATCCCAATATTTATGCTGTGATCGGCGTGCATCCGCATGATGCCCGGCTGGTAAAGGAACAGACCTATCGCATCTTAAAGCGTACGGCCCAATCGCCGCGAGTGGTCGCCATAGGCGAAACCGGTCTCGATTACTTTCGAAATCTTTCGCCACGTGATTTGCAGTTGCAAGCATTTCGAGGCCATATTCGATTAGCCCGGGAAGTGGGACTGCCAATCGTCATTCATGACCGGGATGCTCACGCGGAGGTTTTGCGGATTATGCGGGAAGAAAAGGCCGCTGAGGTCGGGGGAGTCATTCACTGCTTTTCTGGTAGTTGGGAAATGGCTCAAGAATGTCTGGCGATGGGGTTTTACATTTCCTTGGCTGGTCCAGTTACCTACCACAATGCTCGTCGCCCGCAGGAGATCGCTACTCGGGTTCCTCTAGATCGACTTTTACTGGAAACAGATGCGCCATACCTGTCCCCTGAGCCTCGACGAGGCCGACGCAACGAGCCCGGTAACGTCCGTTACGTCGCTGAAAAAATTGCTGACCTGCGCGGGATTACCGTGGAGGAGTTAGGGTCAGCCACGACCGCTAATGCCAGACGAGTGTTTTCCCGAATGCAAAGTTAAGCAGATAAAGTCGACGGTATAAATTGGATCCTGAACCAGCTTTCAGCAGATTTTTAAAGGATACCGCACTTTATTTTACTTATTCGACGAAAATTCCACTTCTCCGAGGCAGGAAATCTTGACCACGTGGAGAATAAAAACAACAGACAAACTAGAGCAATAGTCCTAGGTTGTCAGTTATAAGGTCAAGCTATCCCGTTATCAAAGCCCAAGGTTGGAAGTGTTGATTGGGCCCCGAGAGGAGGATGGATGATTGATGAATTGGTTAACAAAGCGGTATTCCAGCAGGTTATTCTGGGTAGGAAGGAAACGGTTTTTGCTTATTGGACTGCTAGCCTTGTGCCTAACTACCGGTGCAGCCGCCGGTCTTTCTTTGGCCACCAAGGCAGCAGCGGTGCAGGTAGATGGCCAGACCCTGGCAATTAGCACCACTAGTAAAACCGTGGGTGAGGTTTTAGCTGAAGCGAGCATAGAAATAACACCATATGATCGGGTTTACCCTAGTGTAGATTCTCGTCTCAGTTATAATCAGGACATTCAAGTAATCAAGGCTTTTCCAGTAACGGTGGTAGCAGATGGTAAAGAGGTTCAATTAATTACCGTACCAACATCAGTTCAGGAAATAATTCAGTTAGCAGGAATAGAGCTGGGCATCCTGGACCGGGTTACTCCAGCTCCAGAGGCGCAAGTGGAAGGGCCAACGGAGATTAAGATAGTTCGCGTGACCCAAAAAACGATCCATCTAGATCGAGAGATACCAATACCGGTTGAGCGGATAGAAGACACCACGCTGGAGCAGGGAATTCAGCGGACGGTTCAGTCGGGAGCAAAAGGATTAGAACGCCAGACCTTATTGGTTTCTTATGAAGATGGTCAGGAAGTTAGCCGACAGGTCATTGGTTCAGAAGTAATTAAGCCCCCGGTGAAAAAAATAATTGCCGCGGGAGTTTTAACCAGTGTATCCCGGGGTGGGCAACGGATTGATTTTAAACAGGCAATGATGGTTAAGGCTACCGCTTACAGCTATAGTGCCGGTACCCGGACCTCTACGGGGCAGAGGGTGCGAGTTGGCATAATTGAGGTAGACCCCACAGTAATTTACTACGGCTCCCGGGTATACGTCGAGGGTTACGGTTACGCAGTCGCCAATGATTGTGGCGGGGCAATAAAGGGGAACCGAGTTGATTTATTTTTTGAAACGGAAAAAGAGTGCCGACGTTGGGGCGGTAGAAATGTAAAACTTTATATATTAGAATAAGTTTAGGATCTTCTTAATTGGTTTTTTTATCGCAGGGTTGAAT
>JAAZDI010000312.1 GCA_012512295.1 Syntrophomonadaceae bacterium | reverse complement strand
GTTTACACCATAGTCAAACGTATCTAGACCCTCTTTTTGCTTAACCCAGTTGACCAGCCGATACGTCAGCGGGGTGGCGGCCACTTCATAGCCTAACTTCCAGAGGTACTGGGTAATGATCATGGCAATTAATCCATTAGCCGGCAGGCTGCCAGCAAAGGCAATGCTGATAAACAGCACCGTATCGATTCCCTCACCGACCATAGTTGATCCAATCGTTCTGGTCCACAGCCAGCGGCCTTTAGTCAGCAGCTTCATCCTAGACATAACCATAGAATTGGTAAACTCGCCCACAAAATAACCAATTAAAGAGGCCACGACCAGCCTTGGAGTAAAGCCCAACACCGCAGCGAAAGCCTCCTGGTTTCCCCAGAATTCTGGGTAAGGCAAGGATAAAGTCATAAGAAAAACTATCGCCATGAAGGCGTTAGCGGCAAACCCAACCCAAATAACCAACCGAGATCGTCTAAATCCATAAACTTCCGTCAATACGTCACCCAGGATATACGCCACTGGAAAAAGGATAACCGCCGCTGGCAGCACCAGGCCAAATACCTGGATCAGTTTGCCGGCAATGATGTTTGAAATCAGGAGACAGGTAACAAAAAAACAGGCTAACCCCACAAATATCGGGGAAAATCCACGGATACTACTTCTTCCCATTAAAAAGACCTCCTTGTTTAGTTAAGGCGGGTTTGCTGCGACCGCCGTCTTTCCTGGATTAACGCTTTGATTTTATACTCCCCTACTTACGAGATTATATTATATCATCAAAATAATGATTATGACGTTATTGGTTATCGTTGAGAGTTTTTAAAGACAATCGTTGTGGTTGAGTAATTAAGCGGACGAGAATTTTCCCGTCCGTTAGTGCTTTGCCCGGCTCCACTGATACGGTCTCCGGCAGCGAGGGGTTTGAAGAATCTCGGACCAGATTATTCCTCTGGCTACACTATCTGGACCCAGGTCAAGCAAAGACCTCTTCGACGCAACAACCCGACCCGCCCAGGGGCGGCTATCCATAGTTTTTGATGCGGGCCGGCTTATATCAGACTGTTCTGTCCGTGACGATCCTAATGGGTCAGGCACCTGAAGCCGACTATCAGATAGATGAAGACTGCCGGCCTCTAAATTCGGCGTCGAAGGTAGCAGCTCACCGGCCGGTTGTTCAACAAACTCTGGTAACCACACCCGCTTGCGCGGCAGTTGGCGCGATTGTTGGGGCAAAGGTTGCTCCTCACCAGGGTCCTCCAATACTAGCCACGGAGGCAGGCCTGACGGGGGTGTGCTTTCCGCTTCCCGCCAGGTCCTCCCCATGCTTTCCCGTTCTGCTGGCTCATCTATTCGCTCAGGAACCGGTCGAAACGGATGCGGACCAGTTGCCGGGTATTCACCGGTTTCCCGAGTCGGAATGTTTCCGCCACTAAACAGTTTCTTTAACCAGGAAATAAAATTGAAAAACAGAATTAACCCAATTATCCATAATAAATCATCCATTACCCGATCCACCGCCTTCCACTCGGCACCTACCGGCCAGGAGTCGGCTCATTTCCTATATCCTTTGGATCCAGCTTAGAAATGGTATCGCGCATTTGAGTATCCGCCATGAGGTTTTGCAGTTGGTAATAGTCGAATACTCCCAGTTTCCCTTTACGCAGGGCATCGGCTAAAGCCAGCGGCACCTGGGCCTCCGCTTCAACCACCTTAGCCCGCATCTCTTGTACGGCAGCCAACATTTCCTGTTCCCGGGCGACAGCCATAGCGCGACGCTCCTCAGCCTTGGCCTGAGCAATTCGTTTATCCGCTTCTGCCTGATCGGTCTGTAACTGAGCGCCGATGTTTCGACCCACATCGACATCAGCGATATCAATCGAGAGAATCTCAAAGGCGGTCCCGGCGTCTAATCCCTTACCCAGGACGGTCCGCGAAATAGCATCCGGGTTTTCCAACACTTCTTTGTGCGAGTTACTGGAACCGACGGTTGTCACTATTCCCTCACCGACTCGGGCGATAATGGTTTGTTCTCCGGCTCCCCCAACGAGACGGTCAATATTAGCTCTAACCGTTACCCGCGCCATTACCCTGACCTCAATCCCATCCTTGGCAACAGCTGAAACCATGGGGGTCTCGATTACCTTTGGGTTAACGCTCATCTGAACGGCTTCGAGAACGTCCCGGCCAGCTAAGTCAATAGCTGCGGATCGTTCAAAGGGCAGCTCAATGCCCGCTCTTTCGGCAGCAATCAGGGCATTTACCACGCGGTCAACATTTCCCCCGGCTAAATAGTGGGCCTCTAGCTGATTGACCGTGACTTTAAGCCCGGCTTTGTCCGCCTTAATCAACGGATTAACAATCCGGGAAGGGACCACCCGGCGCAAACGCATCCCGAACAAAGTGATAATTCCGATATGGACGCCGGCGGCTAGGGCAGAAATCCACAAACCAATCGGAATAAAAGTAAAGAAAACACCCACCAAGATCAGAATCAGGACAAACATGATCAAACCCGACAACATAACCTCAATTACCTCCTTTCATAATCTTGAATTAACATTCAGAACAACGTTTTCTTGTATCATTTATTATTAACTAAATAGTGGTTACTTACAAGTAATTTCTAAATAACATTGTAGTTAGACCTCCCGACAAAGTCAGGGAAATCCTGATCCAAACAAAATCAGTCTTCCTTATCGACTGGCCGAACCACAACCCGGGTCCCCTCAACCTTGACGACTTGAACCTTTACCCCCCGAGCAATATAATCCCCCTCAGTGACCACGTCAATGCGATTTCCGTCAATCTCAACAGCCCCAGATGGTCGCAGCTGGGTTATCGTAATGCCGATTTGACCCAGATATTTCTCCAACTGTAAGGCCGGTGCCTGATAGCCTTCCTGGCTCTCCTGCCGAGTGCGCAGTATTAGTTTAGACCACAGATTGCTGGTACCCATCAACCTGACCCCGACAATGATCAGGACAATTGCCCCCACCAGGGCAATGGCCATCGTGGTCAGGGCCTGTTGGGGTGTTTCCGAAGCCAGGAAGATACTGACCCCCATTGCCCCCAGCCCGGCTAAACCGGCCACCCCAAAACCCGGGATCACCAAGATTTCAACCAACAGCAGGACCAAGCCAATCGCAAATAGAAGGATCGTTTCCCAACCGGCCAAACCGGCTACCACACTGCTGCCAAAGAAAAGCACCAAGGAAATTATCCCCACGGTCCCAGGTACTCCCCAGCCCATGGTAAACAGTTCTAGAATAATTCCACCTAAGCCAAGAGTGAGCAGAATCGCACTGATTAGTGGGTTCGTCAGCCAACGGGCCAACTTTTCCGCCGGTGAAATCTCAAACTCAACCAGTTGCGCCCCACCGACACCCAAGTACTGCAAGACCTCTTCCCGGGATTTTCCGAGATGGTCAGCTATTCCTAACTCTTGAGCTTTCGCCGCCTCCAAGGTCAATAATTTCCCTTTCTCGATTACCCCGAGAATTTCGAGATCCGGATCGACCATTGCGGCCGCGATCTGCGGGTCACGTCCATGTGCCCGAGCTGTTGTTGCCATTTCCTCTTTCCAGGCGGAAATCAACTTTTCATCAGCCGGCTGCTGGCCAGACAAGGAAAACACGCGGGGTTCCGCGGCCCCGATCGTACTGGCCGGATCCATGATCACCTTTTGGCCAGCCAGGGCAATCAGGGCCCCAGCCGACAGGGCTCGATGTACGACAAAGGCAGCCGTCGGGATGCGAGCTGCCATGATTGTATCTCGAATTTCCATAGCGGCATCTATTCTTCCGCCCAGAGTGTCAATCTCTAAAATAACCCAGGCAGCCCCGGCTTTCTCTGCGTCGGCGTAAGCCCGTTGAATATGTTTAGCCAACCCGGGTTCAATCGTATCTTCGACTGTTACGACATAAACCACCGGCTCGGCTGATGCCGGACTAGCCCATAACGGAAGAACAATGGAGAGCAGGAAGGATACAATAACCAGCACCGCGACAATAACCCAAACCAATTTTCGTCTTCTCTTTCGGCTCGATCCATTACCCATACTCTTCCATCAACTACCCTTCTAAAATATTTGGTGTTTAGGAATCAATTAGGACAGGATAATAACAAAAGGTCTGGCAGAAATAATACCCACCAGACCTGTTGACGTCAAACTATTTACTGTCCCAGGGTACTGCCCTAGTGACAAACACCTCATATGTTTCCCGATATTAATATTAATCGGTTTTAGTGGAATTTCCTTTTTCGAGCAGCTTCAGACTTCTTTTTTCGTCTGACGCTGGGTTTTTCATAATGTTCCCTTCTCCTGGCTTCCGCTAAAACACCCGCTTTTTGGCATGATCTCTTAAACCGGCGCAGGGCACTATCAAGGGTTTCATTTTTTCCAACTCTGACCTCGCTCACTGTATCCCTCCCTCCACCACGGAAGATATGCCAAAAAAGACTAAACAAAGCAATGTTCGCTCTACTCACGGGCTATTGCTTAAATACTCAATAATTATACTATAACCCAACCCGGCAAGTCAACAAAAGCTTAACCCGGCGGCCACTGCATCGGACGCCCCCCCAGCAGATGGTAATGCAAATGACCAACTGTTTGACCACCATCACCTCGAGTGTTAGCCACCAACCGGTAACCCGATTCGGCTATCCCTTCTTGGGCGGCGATTCTAGCGGCTTGCACCTGAATCAAGCCGAGCAACTTTTGGTCTTCAAGACTAGTCTCAGCCAAGGAAGGGATGTGTTTCTTAGGAATCACAAGAATATGGACCGGAGCGACTGGGTTTATATCTTTAAAAGCCATTATCTGGTCATCCTCAAAAACAATCTGACTGGGAATCTTTTTGGCCGCAATTTGACAAAACAGGCAATCGTTCAAAGCTTTCCCCCCTTCCGGTACTTATATCTCCTGCTCTATTCTATTCGTCATGTTTCCTTTAGTTCCTGCTATTCTCGATTAACCGGCCGAGTAAAAATTCATTATCGATGGTCATTAAACTTACCTTGACGAATCTGCCGGCCATTGAGTCATTCCCAAGGACCGGAACCGTGACCCGCAGGTAGTTGTCTGAATAACCAGCCCAATACTTTACCGGCTGGTCAATGGTCAGCCGCAACCCAGGCGGGACCTTAACTTCTTCCTCTAATAAAACTTCCAGCGATTTACCCAAAAACTCAGCCGCGTACCTTTGCCGCAAAGCAGCGGCCAGCGCAATCAGAAACTGACTCCTCTTCTCCTTGATCGGTGGGGCTACCTGCTCCTTAAACGCTGCCGCTGGAGTCCCTTTTCTTGGGCTATACTTAAACACATGCAGATCACTAAAGCCTATTTGCTCAATAAAGGAGCAGCTCCGAGCAAAGTGGGCATCGGTCTCGCCAGGGAAGCCGACCATAACATCGGTGGTTATGGCTAGCCCGGGTATGCGTTCACGCAAATTACGCACTAAAGCGGCATACTGGGCGGTAGAATAAGGTCGCCGCATTTTTTGCAAAATTTCATCATCCCCGCTCTGCAGCGGGATATGCAGGTGACGGCAAAGAACTCGGGAATTGGCCATAATCTCGCTCAATTCCTCTGGTACCTCAGTCGGTTCGACCGAGCTAATCCGCAGACGGGCCAAACCCGGCACCTCCCGCAAGATTAATTCAATCAGGGTAGCCAGGTTCGGGGTTGTTTTGCCCTGCCGCCATTCTAAACCGTAGGCGGAGGTGTGAATCCCGGTCAGGACAATTTCCTGAAACCCAGCCTCCACCAACTGCGTGATCTCCGCCACCACGCGTTCGGCCGGCCGGCTCCGGACTGGTCCTCGGGTATAAGGAACTATGCAGTAAGAACAATACTGGTTGCAGCCATCCTCTACTTTGACCAGGGCCCGGGTTCGGCCTCTCTTTATGACTAGTGGTAATTCCTCAAAGGATCGGACCAACTGCATGTTATTAACCAGTTTGACTGGAGTCCGAGCTAAAGGTTGATTTGCCTCAGGATCGCTTGGGAGGTTTTCAATATTACCTTTCTTACCAGCCAACTTTTCGACTAGCTCGACAATTTGTCCGCGCTCTTGATTACCGATAATTAAATCGACCCCGGGCAGTTCAGCGATCTCTTCCGGGGCTCTTTGAGCGTAGCAGCCGGTCACGACAACCAAGGCATGTGGGGTCTGACGGGTGGCACGACGAATTATTTGGCGGGATTTGCGGTCCCCTAGGTGAGTGACGGTACAGGTGTTAATCAAGTAGACATCTGCCTCACCGGCAAAATCGACCACCTGGTATCCCCGTTGCCGAAAAAGTTCCAGAATGGTCTCTGTTTCATGTTGGTTGACCTTACAGCCCAGGGTATGGGCCGCAACCGTTTTTCTTTTAGGCACTGACATTCTCAACATTCTTTCCATGTTCTCTATATTCTCAGGTCCCGGTCATTTCCATTCAGCCGCTACTCCTGCCGATTACTACTCATGATTGCCAAATCGCGCCTGCCCCCAAATTCCGGTCAATCATCATATCCACTAGGCGTACCACGGAAAAAACAAAACCGCTTACCCCTCACCGCCCAAATCTCCCCAGGCATACAGCAGCATGGTCAGTACGGCCAGTCCAGCTGTTTCGGTACGTAAGATTCGAGGCCCTAACGATACCGGGACCAAACCAGCCTGTCTAGCCTGGGTTATCTCTGCCGCGGAAAAGCCGCCTTCCGGGCCAATGAATACCCAAACCTGCGGCGGGGCCTCCGGCATCTGCCGGATTAAATCCTTTAAAGTCGTCGCGGTTTCGTCCTCCCAAGGGATTAAGCCCACTGCCTCGGAAGGCACCAAGGTCAAGGCCTGATTTAGGGACTGAACCGAATCGACTTGCGGGATCATCTGCCGTTGACACTGCCGGGCGGCCTCAGTCGCTACCCGCTGCCATCTCAGACGTCGATTATCAGCCCGGGCTGCCTCGAGACGCACCACAGTCCTTTCTGTCACTAAAGGAATAAATCGAACCGCTCCCAATTCAGTTCCTTTCTGGAGAATAAACTCCATTTTCTCTCCTTTAGGTATACCCTGACACAAAACGACCTGGAGAAGGGGCTCGCCAGCCGGCCGGTTATTTGAAGTTAGATCAGTTAATGCCTTTTCCAGGGCAGCGATGATCCGCTGACCGCTGATCTCCCGAATGCGGGCTAAGTACTCATGGCCTTTCCCGTCAAAAATCCGGATTTGATCACCGGGATTAAAACGCAACACCCGAGAGATATGCCGGGCCGCCGCTCCTTCAATAACCGCCTCCCCGTGTCGGATTCGTTCTGGGGGGACATGAAACCTGTTCATTGGGAACTCCTTCAATGATAAACGTTAACGTGTCTCCGTGTCCGGTCCGGGTCCCGGTCGAGAAACAACGACTGTTGACCATTCACCTTCATCGGTGATTTCTACCAGTTCAAATCCAATACCGGTTAATTCCTCCAGCACTTCCGACAATCGCCCCTGAATAATCCCCGCGCCAATAAACAAGCCGCCTGGCTTTAGTTTCTCCCAGGCTGACGGACCCAGCCGCCGCACGATCGGAGCGACTAGGTTACCGACAATTAAATCAAACCCCTGCCGGTCTGCCAGGGGTTCCAGCAGGTCCCCGGTCAGGACGCGCACCCGGTCTGCTACTCCATTGAGCCGGATGTTTTCGGCAGCGATTGAGGTGGCTAACTGATCAAGATCAACGGCCAGCACCTCGGCTGCTCCTAGTTTAGCGGCGGCAATTGCTAAAATCCCCGAACCAGTTCCCACGTCAGCGACTAACTCTCCGCCGCGAATATACCGTTCTAAAGCTCTCAGGCAATGGACCGTTGTTGGGTGAGTGCCGGTGCCAAAGGCCATTCCTGGATCCAAATCAATAACAATTTGGTCTGAGGCTGTCGAGTAGTTTTCCCAGGAAGGCTTAATAACAATCTTATCGGAGATCTTGACTGGGTGATAATATTTCTTCCAGGCCTGAGCCCAATCATCCTCATCTATCTGACCCAAAGAAACCTGGCCATCTTCGCCTTCAAACATCGCCCAGAGTTGTACCAGACGCTGCCGCAGCTCTGTCAGTCTAGGAGGTTCCTCGTTTATCTCCCCACTCGGCTTATCTGTTAGAGGGAGATATCCCTTAACCGTAACATGATCACCCTGGAGAACCTCGGGCGGCAATTCGTAACAATCCCAACCGGCTGAATGGGTGTACCGTTCAACCAACTGAGGATCTTCAATGACAACTCCTCCAAAGCCCATTTCATGGAATAAATTCGCCACTGCATCCGCCGCCGCGTGAGTCGTCGTGACTTTTATTTCCTGCCAGATCACTGCTGCACCTCTCCTTAACAGCCTCCGGACTATTATACCCAGGAAATAAGATTACTAAGTAAATAACCCGTCTATTGTTTATTGTGTTATTTTCGTTGGTGGTTGTGCCTAACAGGCATGGGCGGTTAGTAAGTAAGTAACACGTCTATTGTTCCTTGGGTTATTTTCATTGGTGGATGTGTCTCACGGGTATGGGTAGATAGGATTAATTTAACCAATAAAGGCATCCCTAACCTTCTCGAAGAAGCCCTTATCTTTATCTCTCTCTTTTTCCCTAGTTCCCTCAGAAAAGACTGCTGTTGAATTCTCGGTTGACTCCATGCCCATGGTTTTCCCTAACTGGCGCAACAACTCTTTTTGTTCTGAGGTCAGCCGAGTCGGTGTTTTTACCACCACCTGAACGTGCAGGTCGCCTCGGCCATTGCCGCGCAGACGAGGCATTCCTTTGCCCCTTAAACGAAAGATCGAGCCGGACTGAGTTCCTTCCGGAATCTTGAGCACCGCTGTGCCATCTAGGGTCGGGACCTCGATGGATGTCCCTAAAGCTGCCTGGACCATATTAATCGAAATCTCTGAACTGAGATCATCCCGCTGGCGTTTAAATAACCGGTGAGGTTTGACATAAATAAAAACATAAAGGTCACCCGGTGGCCCACCTCGGTCCCCGGCTTCACCTTCACCACTCAGCCTTAAGCGAGCGTCATTGTCAATCCCAGCCGGAATCCGGACCTTAATTTTCCGAACTCGCCGTACTTTCCCCTGCCCTCGACACTCTGGACAAGGTTTTTCCACCACAGTGCCTTCTCCGCCGCATTGGGAACAGGTTCGAACCGACTGAAACCGTCCCAAGACTGTATTCTGGATTGTCTTAATCTGACCGGTTCCCTGGCATGCTGAACACCTAATGCGCTGCGTCCCGGGCGCAGCCCCGGAGCCGTGACATTCCGGACACTCTTCGGCCCGGGGAATATCCACTTCTTTTTCCACGCCGGCAAAAGCTTCCTCCAGGGTTATTTCCAGGTCAAGCCTTAAATCTGCCCCGGCTTGGGGACCGCTTCGTCGCCGACCGCCCCCAAAACCGCCCCCAAAAGCACTGCCAAAGAAGCTTTCAAAAATATCGAAAGGATCACCAAATCCGCTAAAACCACCAAAGCCCCCGCCCGGGGCCCCAGCAGTCTGATCGAAAGCAGCATGACCGAACTGGTCATAGGCAGCCCTTTTTTGGGGGTCACTTAAAACCTCGTAAGCTTCATTTATTTCTTTAAATTTTTCTTCAGCCTTGGGGTCATCTTTATTCCGGTCCGGGTGATACTGCAGAGCTAACTTGCGATAGGCTTTTTTCAATTCTGCCTCGCTGGCTCCCCGGTTAACTCCCAGCACCTCATAATAATCACGTTTACTCATCCCACCGCTCCTCTGAGTTAAAACGATTGGATTATCCAGCCATAAGCTGCCAATTCAGGCATCTCAATCTCCCGCCTCGCTTGGT
>JAAZDI010000311.1 GCA_012512295.1 Syntrophomonadaceae bacterium | reverse complement strand
GATTACAGCAGTGGGCAAACCGAATCGCCATGTTATCCAGACCCCGGACATGTACCCCTTTAGAAGTTCGTTTGCGTCTGGATCGGGGACGAATCTCTGGGGAAGCTGGTAATTCCTCCACCTGACCGGAGACGGACTTGCGCTCTTTCTGGAATTCGTCCTTAATCCGGCCTATGACCTGAAGAGGGGTAAGGGTGCCAACCCCGATCGCTGCATATAATTCATCGACTGATTGGAAATTAAACCGACGGGCAACTTCCAGCAGCTTATCTCCTCTCGCCCATTCGGCTAATTCGGATCCAACCTTTTTAATTTCCCGTTCTAAAGACTCCCGACCCCGGGCCGCATTCTCCTCGCGTTGTTCCCGCTTAAACCATTGCCGGATTCGCGTTTTAGACTGAGTAGTTTTCACCATGTTCAGCCAATCGCGGCTGGGGTTATTGTGCTTGGACGTAATGATTTCCACAATATCCCCGTTATTCAAACGATAATCAAGCGGGACCATTCGACCATTAACCCGAGCACCGACACATCGATGCCCAATCTCACTGTGGACTCGGTAAGCAAAATCAATCGGGATCGACCCAGCTGGCAGTTCAATGACATCTCCCTTGGGCGTAAAAACAAAAACAGTATCGGAAAAAAGATCTATCTTGAGCGACTCCATAAATTCATGGGCATCTCTTAATTCCAATTGCCATTCTAAGAGTTGGCGCAGCCAAGCGACCTTTTTATCAAAATCCTTATCCTGCTTACCGCCTTCTTTATAGATCCAGTGGGCAGCAATCCCGTATTCAGCGGTCCGGTGCATCTCCCTGGTTCGAATCTGAATCTCAAATGGCTCACCGCGCGGCCCCATCACTGTTGTGTGCAATGATTGGTACATATTCGGTTTGGGCATCGCAATATAGTCCTTAAACCGGCCCGGAAAAGGTTTCCACAGGGTGTGGACTATCCCCAGGGTACCGTAACAATCCTTAACCGAATCGACAATAATTCTAATGGCCATCAAATCAAAAATTTCACTTAAATCCTTATTCTGAGTAACCATTTTTTTATAAATGCTGTAAAAATTTTTGGGTCGACCGGATAAATCAGCGTTAATGCCAATAGCCGTCAGCTGAGTCTTTAACCGCTCGATTACCTGGTTAATTTGTTCTTCTCGCTCTTGCCGACGAGCGGCAATTTTTTCTACCAGTTCATAATATTTTTCTGGTTCCAGATATCTCAAGGAGAGATCCTCTAATTCCCATTTCAAACGGAAAATACCCAACCGGTGCGCCAACGGGGCATATATTTCTAACGTTTCCTGGGCGATAGCTTTCTGCTTTTCTACAGAATGATGCTTTAGGGTCTGCATGTTGTGTAAACGGTCAGCCAATTTAATCAAAATAACCCGAATATCACGGGCCATCGCCAGAAACATTTTTCGCAAATTTTCCGCCTGTTGTTCTTCCTTGGATTTGTATTCAATTTTGCTTAATTTAGTAACCCCGTCAACCAGTTGGCCTACTTCTAGCCCAAACTTTCGCTCAATTTCAGACATGGTTTTTAAGGTGTCCTCCAGGACATCATGCAGCAAGCCGGCCGTGATTGTCGGGACATCCAGCTCTAACTCCGCCAAAGTATAAGCCACTCGAAGAGGATGGACGATATAGGGTTCGCCAGAATTGCGAAACTGCCCTTCATGGGCTTCCTTGGCGTACAGGTAAGCCTCGCGGATCAT
>JAAZDI010000310.1 GCA_012512295.1 Syntrophomonadaceae bacterium | reverse complement strand
GGTCCATCCCGCCCATTAAGTTCAGCAAAGTACTCTTACCGGAACCGCTCGGACCAAGCACCACCACAAACTCACCTTGATAGATTTCAAAGCTGACCCGTTTCAAGGCATCCACGCGCACCTGCCCCATCTGGTACCATTTGCTGACCTGCTTGCCTTCCAGGATTACCTTCACCGTCCCACCACCTTTTAACCATCAAAGATGAGAATTCCTTTAGATAAAACATCTGGATAGAACATCATACTAGTTAGTAGGTTTGCTTTCCTAATAAACCGTAAAAAACAACAGGGCTAAATCGTGCCGATCCTTATTAAAGAGCTTCATATTAGTCAGTTCATTTTTTAATATAAAAACCGGTTGCGGATCAGGAAACCCCGCCTTTGGTAACCGGCCTTATTATCGTATTGTTCATGAAAATGACACAAACTACGAAAAACGTGTTATTTTCTTGTTAACAAAAATGGTTTGACTAAATATCACACCCGATCATTTCAAACAAAACTCCTTATCCAGCTTGACATGTTTGAAGGTTTTAGTTTTGTTGACGTAGTCAGCTACGACCTGGCCTTGGCCGATTAGTTTATACTTATAGATTACTAGACCATCTAAGCCGACCGGGCCGCGGGCGTGGATTTTACTCGTGCTGATGCCGACTTCTGCCCCAAAACCATACCGAAAACCATCACTGAATCGGGTGGAACAGTTCCAGAAAACGTTCCCGGAATCGACCAGATTCATAAACTCGGCTGCATTTTCTTGACTTTTAGTGATAATGGCGTCGGTATGCCTGGAGCCATAAGTGTTAATATGATCTATTGCTTCCTGAAGACTGTTGACCACCTTAATCGACAACTTATAATCCAGGTACTCGGTCCGCCAATCCTCTTCCGTAGCCAGGCCAACCTCGATAATCTTTTGCGTTTCCGCACAGCCGACCAGTTCCACCTGTCGCAAATCCATTTCTGCTTTCAACTGGGGTAAGAATTGAGGGGCGATGTCTCGGTGTACCAACAAGGTCTCGGTGGCGTTGCAGACGGCGACGTATTGTGTTTTAGCATCAATGACTAACTCCAAAGCCATCTTCAGATCGGCCGCGGCATCCACGTAACAGTGACAGATTCCATCGGCGTGGCCCAAAACAGCAATGCTGGTGTTCTCCATAATGTAGCGCACAAACTCATTCGAACCCCGGGGAACGATCAGATCCAGGTATTGATCTAGTTTCAACATTTCCTTTACGTCGTCCCGGGTTTCCAGAAGCTGGATCCAACCAGCCGGGATCCCGGCTTGGGCGGTGGCCTCCCGGATAATCTCGGCCAGGATCCGGTTGGCTTCCCTGGCCTCACTCCCGCCCTTTAACAGCACAGCGTTCCCACTCTTGAGGGCCAGGGTAGAAATCTGAACCAGGGCATCCGGCCGGGATTCAAAAATAACCCCGATAACCCCAATCGGGCAGCTGACCTTGTAAAGTTCCAGCCCGTCATCCAGTTCTGTGGCCGCCAGGGTTGTCCCCACCGGGTCCGGTAGTTGAATCAAGCTGTTGATGCCGCTGATTACCTCGTTTATTTTAGACTGATCAAAATTTAATCTCTTTAAGAGGGGCATCGCCAGTTGCTCCTCTTTACTTCTGGCCAGATCTATCGTATTGGCCTGAATAATCTCTGCCTGCCGCTCGCTCAATGACCGGGCGATCTCGCTCAAAGCCTGATTTTTAACCGCCACCGGGGCGGCTGCTAGCTGGATTGAAGCCTTTTTGGCTAAGGCGGCCTTTTCCTGAATACTCATGCTCTGATCACCTGTTCTTTTCAAAGATTACTAATCCCATGATACTATAGAACTGATTTTTGGCAAGACTGAAAACACAGGTAACCTGAAGAACAAAGGGACAGGTTTAACTGGCCAAGTTTATCCGACAATAATTTTGTTTTGTGTCATTCCAAGTGAAGCGAAGAATCTTGCCTACGCTGTGGACTACTGATCCTCTCTCCCTATCGCACTAGGTT
>JAAZDI010000309.1 GCA_012512295.1 Syntrophomonadaceae bacterium | reverse complement strand
TCACCACTGGGTTATTCGTGTATGATAAAGGATGCAATTCCACAAGCGGATTATGATTAACAAAATCGTAAACCCGTTTCGTGCCCAGGACAATTGAAGTGACAACTTTACCGGGGTTTAATGGTTTAAACCGGTTATTAATTACTCCCTTTTCGATTAATTCGATGACATTGTCGCTAATCATCTCTGAATGTATCCCAAGATTATTTTTCTGCAGCAAATGTTTGGCGACTGAATTAGGGATATCGCCAATCCCCAGTTGAATGGTGGCTCCATCTGGAATCTGCTCAGCTACTAACTGACCAATCACTTCTGCTTCCGGGGTGCTGCTGCCAAAGGCTACTTCCGGCAGTAAGCAGTTATTCTTAACCACATAATCAACTTCTGAGATATGGAGCCGGGACCGACCATAAGTATATGGCATATACTGATTCTCTTCAACGATGATCAGCCGGGCCTTTTCCATCACCTCATAATTATAGCCAACCGCTGTCCCAAAAGAAAAATATCCCTCATCGTCCATTTGGCTAACCGTGGCCATAAAAACATCTGGCTGGACAAAATCAGATAGAAAAACCGGCAGTTCATGAAAATGATTAGGAGTATAATTACACCAGCCTTCGTTTACTCCTCGCCTTGAGTGTTGGCTATTAAACACAATATTAACTCTAAAATGAGGGGAGCAGTCGTGCGTTAAATAAGAATAAGGCCGCATTGGCAGATTGTGGTATAGAGTCACTTCGGACAAATCTTTCTTTCGTCGATAAAGTGACTCAATCAGCGCGTACGGTTCGGCTGGTCCGATGGAAAACACAACATGTGAGTTGGAGCCAATATGACTAACGGCCTCCTCCGGGGATACCAGTTTATTTAAATATTCCTCCGGTTCATTTAATTTTTTCAGACACCCAATTAATGACATCGGCTCAATCTCCATTTGTATATGAATGATAAATAAAGTATATACCAAGATAAGCCGGGAGTCATCAATTTTTCGTTCTAATGCACGGCTTGATCGCTGACCACAACCAGCGCTACTTGTCCCTTAAACTCTGGGTTATGCCTGACTGTACAATTATGCTGATAACGCCGGGCTAACTTCATATATTTACTAACCAATTGAAAAGGCACATCGCCGTGGATAATTATGGTCTTAGCCCGCGGGTCACGCAAGGCATCTTCTATCTTTTCTAGGGTTCCCTGATCACCCAATTCCGCCATAGTTAAAGCCAAAAGTACTCTTTCCTCAAACTCACCTAAAAACCTATTTTTTTCGTCTTTACGCAGTTCTGGTTCCCCTAAAACACCCAGGGAAATCGCCTTCTCCATGTTGCTTTTTTCCAGCCACCCGCGCCTAGCTTCCTGCTCAATCTCTGAATAATCTATGTCTGCCATAACGTCCGCTCCATTTCAGAGTTAGGTTCCATTTTAACGCTGTCGGTCGTCCTTTTCATTACCTCAAGCAACTGATCAACTGAATCTATGGGGGGCTGGCAATAGGACCCGAAACAAGGATACAGCCGCGGCGGTCCATCAAGCTCATAACCTTCTGTTTTGACCAAATCCGGTTGACTGACCGGGTCTAACCAGCGAACTACTTTCGGCAGATGATAGATCGTCATGGCTGCCTGGTGCATGGCTTGAGCCCGGGCTTGACCGCGTTGGCCCACCAGAGTAAGAGATGTCCAGGGCTCAATTGCCTCACGGACCGCCAAAGCAAAGCCGGCAGCCATGCTACCGTAACGGGGATAACGATCTAAATTCCGCCTTAATGCCCCGGTCGCTGCTTCGGCAAAACGGTTATCCCGAGTGAGCGCAGTTAACTCTAATAACCAGCGAGCGGCTCTTACGTTATGTGAAAAATCTAGATGGGGCACAGCCAGAGCACCAGGAGCAGTTGGATCGGGGATGGAATCATAAAACCCGCCTCTGGGGGCTAACAGCTTATTCAGGCAGTGCTCGGCCAGTGAACGACTCATTTCCAGGTACCAGAGTTCTCCCGTCTGCTGGTAGGCGAGATTCAAGGCCGAACCAACTGCTGTCTGATCAGTCAGTAAACCCCACAGGTGGGGATGACCATCATAGTAATGACACATTCCTTTATCTGGGAGATAGCATCTTTGTTTCAACATCAGCAAAGTCTGTAGGGCTTTATTCAGCCAGGAAGATTCCTGCCAAACGGCCGCTGCAAGAATTAAACTGCGACAGAGCAGGCCGTTCCAATTAACGTAAAAAGTTCGATCTAAAAAGGGTGGGGTTA
>JAAZDI010000308.1 GCA_012512295.1 Syntrophomonadaceae bacterium | reverse complement strand
CCAACTTCAAGCTGAGTCAAAGGCGTTAAGGGTGACCCGATATTTTTCGCTATTATTTCAAGGGTGGCTCGCGTCTCGCCCCCGACAATTGTTCCCCGCCGGCCCTCTACTTGGATCCGTCCTCCAGCGATAACTATACTATTTAGTATTGCGTCATTAATTAAAATATCGCCTTTTGCCTGAACCATGCCATTTTCGATAAATCGCGCCGACAAGTTGCCACCAGCTACGACGCGGTGCTTTCCCTGCCCGATGATGCCTCCTCTAACCGTAATGGATCCACCAGCCAAAAGGGAACCCCCTTCAACATTGCCCATGACTTCTATATTTTTCTCAGCCCGGACCGCAAAACCGGGTTTTACGCTGCCCTGGATTACTATATCACCGATAAATGATATGTTGCCAGTAGCCACATCTACATTTCCGTTAACGGTTAAAACTGGCAAAACACTAATTACCCCATCGGCCGTTGTTACCACATGTCCGTCTCGGGTAGCAACCAACTTTAAACCATTATTCTCCAAAGATGTATTTTTACCCCGACGAAGACTCGGGTTTTTAACTGGCTTCGGTTTTATAATCTGGCCAGTAACCGTAATTCCTGGACTTCCGGAAACCGATGGTGTTTTGGTCGCCAAAATATCACCAGCTCGAACATTGTTAATCAAGTTTAAATCCCAAAAATCAACAGTTCCATCTTCTCGCTCCTGCGGTCGTCCTGCTTTTTCTTTATCGGATAAGTAATGATAAGTAATAATCGCATCTTTACCTTCCTCAACGGGCTTGCCCACCGCTACTAGTACCTTTTCTCCACGTCGAACTGAAACCGCATCCCGCACTGACGCTTCATCAATCCCATACTTTACCCCTTTCTCTTGAAGACGCTCTAAAGCCATTTCGAATAGTTCCTGAATATCAACCTGATAATTATCTTCAACATCGGTCTCAACCTGTAAGTAAGCTGCCATGCTGTTTTGTTCAATTGATACGCCAATATAGGGTTTCTTCATTATGTCTACCTCCTACAGGCAGTTACTTTATCCTTAATAAAAATAGTTAGATACGTGCTCCTTTTCATCTTAATAGTCGCACCTCTTGCTTTTCACACAGTTTCTGCGGTGCTAAAGTGCTACTTTTGTTTGTCCAGTTCTTTCCTGACTTTTAGATACGGTGCTCCTAGAATATCCGTTTTTTTTGTCGGCTTAGGCGGCCGCGTAGTCGGAGGATGGCTTTGGTATGTAGTTGAGATATGCGGGATTCGGATAATCCGAGGACTGCTCCGATTTCTTTGAGGGTTAGGGCTTCGTAGTAGTATAATGAGATGACTAGTCTTTCTCGGTCTGGCAGCTTATCTATTGCTTCTGCCAGGAGATTTTTTAGCTCCTCATGTTCTAAACGGGCAGTAGGTTCTTCAATAGTTGGATCCTCCAGGGTATCGATAATACGGAGGGAATCATCATCGCTCGACTCACCGAGCCACATATCTTCAAGGTAGAATAAGGATGTATGACTTACTTCCATTAATAATCGATCAAATTCTAAATCGTTTAGGCCTAATGCTTGCGCAACTTCCTGGTCACTCGCTGGTCTGGCTAATTCTTGTTCCAGCTTTTGATATGTTTTCTCTAACACTCTGCTTTTCTGGCGCACTGATTGAGGGACCCAATCCATAGCACGCAGACCATCTAATATTGCTCCTCTAATCCGGGTAACGGCGTAAGTTTCGAATTTTACTCCTCTAGTTGGATCGAACTTTTCGATCGCATCTAATAATCCAAGAACTCCGTTCCCGATTAGATCATCCAGCTCGACCTGGGATGAAAGTCCCATGCTCAACCGACCAGCTACCTGCCTGACCAAATAAACATATTGGGTAATCAGGTCATCTCTTGCCGAAATATCCCCCTGCTGTTTATACCGAAGCCAGGGTTGCTTTATTTTAGGTTCAGCCATAATTACACAACCCTCTCACCATGCTCTATTGTACGAATAGTGAGTTTACCATTTTCCGTCATAAAATAAATGGTTCGTCCATGACTGCCGCCGATATCGGAAAAAAGGATCTTTATTTTCTCATTTTTCAATACCTGTTGAACAGCCTGTGCATTACGATCGCCGATTCGCATAATATCCGTAGTACCACCGAAATTAAACATCTGGGCTCCGCCAGCGATTTTGGCTACCAGACGAGCTGGGTTAGCTCCCAAACGACTCATCTCCTGGATTACCGCCAGAATGGCTGTATCAGCAAATTTGCCTTTATTATCAGTTCTTCGAGCCTGAACGCTTGAGGGCAGCATTATGTGGGCTAATCCACCAATTCTCGTTGCCGGATCCCATAAACATACCCCAACGCAAGAACCCAGCCCGGCAGTCATTAAGATATTCGGACAAACCGCTGCCTTATAATCTGCCATACCTACCTGAACTACTCTAGCCATTAACTATTCACTCCAAGCCGTTCCAGGATTACATCAAGTGACCCTGGTTCGGGTATTAAAAGAAAATGCCCCACAACTTGTTGGTTATCCTCTGTAAACCTAGTTTCGATTAGTAGAGCATGATCACCAACCTCCCCCAGAGAAAAGACAGCCGCACTTAAAATCGCCCCGGACATATCAGTAGCTAATGAAGGGACCGAAGGAAAAAGTTCCAAGTCAGTAACCATGGCCAGCGCATTCAGAAAGGATCCAGCTAAAATATTCCCCAATTCCATTAAAGCAGAATGTTCCATTTCTCCCATTACTTTAAGAGAACCAGATGGTTTAGCCAATAACATTTCCGCTAATTTTAGGGAACTTTCAAGAGGAAGTAGAAACAAAATACCGCAAGGTGACATTCCCTGTACCTGTAAATACACTCCGACTACCAGCGTTTCAGGTCCTCCGATTGCGTAAGGCAGTTCAGAAAAAGGAAGTACGGTCAATTGAGGTACGCTCATTTCAATCCGACGATTAATCATCATGGATAAAGATGTAGCGGCATTGCCGGCACCAATATTACCAATCTCCCTTAGGGCATCCAGTTGCAAATCGGATAATTGAGTAAACTCATCAATCATTGATTAAGCACCCCATTCGCCGGCTAAGATACTTTAATCTAAGCCCTCAATCCCTAATACACGGTTAATGTTTAACATGATTAAAAGCCGATTATCTTTTTTACCGATTCCCTGGATATAATCAGTATCAATAGCAGTTACCAACGAAGAAACGGGCTCAACCGCAGCCTGAGGTAAGCGGAGTACCTCCGATACTCCGTCGACAACTAAACCGGCAGTAATATCCTGCACTTTAACCACGATAATCCGGGTCCGCTCACTATTTACTCGTTCTGACAGGCCAAAACGCCGGTGCAAATCAATAACCGGGATCACATTTCCGCGCAGATTAACCACACCCTCAATATAATGGGGTGCCCTGGGTACCCGGGTAATTCGCAACATGCGGATGATTTCTTGAACTAACAAAATATCGAGAGCATACTCTTCCTGGCCTAAGATAAAGGATACCAGTTGTAGTTCATTACTGAATCCGGCTTGATCATTACTCACCTTAAATCCCTCCTAAAACAAGGTCCCCACGTCGAGTATTAAAGAAACCTCTCCGTTGCCTAGAATGGTTGCTCCAGCTAGTCCAGGTATACCGGTTAGTAATTTGCCCAGAGATTTTATGACAATCTCCTGTTGGCCGATCAGCGAGTCAACAATTAAGCCGGCCTGTTTATCACCTTTTCGTACAATAACAACATATAGGACTCGCTCCCCATTAATACGATCTGCTATATTTAGTAGATTGTGAAGACGAATAACTGGCAAAACTTTCCCTCGCAGCACGACTACTTCCTGATTTTGGACCTGTTTGATATTCTCTGGGGTAATAGCCACTGTCTCATCAACCGCGCTTAAAGGTATCGCATAGGTTTCTTGCGCAACATTAATTAATAATGCCTGAATAATCGCCAAGGTTAATGGTAAGCGTACCTTAAACTTAGTCCCTGCTCCAAGTTTGCTTTCTACGGTAACTGTGCCACTGAGGGCTTCAATTTTGGAGCGGACAACATCCAACCCGACACCTCGGCCTGATAATTCAGTTATTTGCTCAGCGGTACTAAACCCCGGCTGAAAAATAAAATTAAGAATGGAATTGTCATCCGCTAGATCGGAATCTTTATTAAGTAGTCCTAAAGCGACTGCGCGTGCCCGAACCCGTTCAGGGTCAATCCCTCGACCATCATCTTCTACCTCAATGATTACATTATTGCCCTCATGCCGAGCCACCAAGCGAACAAATCCTTCGCTACTTTTACCAGCTGCTCGCCGGGCTTCGGAACTTTCTATTCCATGGTCGATTGAATTTCTTAATAAATGGACCAACGGATCGCCAATTTCGTCGATAACGGTCCGATCAAGTTCAGTTTCTTTTCCCTCAATAACAAATCTAATTTCTTTGCCCAAGTCTTTAGCCAAGTCTCTAACCATCCGCGGAAATCGATTAAATACCTGCTCTACCGGAACCATGCGAACTTTCATCACTAAATTCTGTAAATCAGTAGATATTCGATCAAACTGTTCCACAGTTTCATTAAGCTCGATCAAATTATTGGCTTGTCCGATCTGCTGCAGCCGGGGTTTGTTGATTACTAATTCCCCAACTAGATTCATTAATTTGTCCAGTCGCTCAATATCTACTCTAACTGTCTGACGGACTTTGGTGGGCTGCCGTAACGAATTAGGCTGGTCTTCGGTCAAATCTTTAGTTTGTCTAGCCTGGTCGGACTTGACATCATCATTTTCCTGCCCTTGCTCTTCGGGTGGCAATTCAAGCAAAGTACACTTCGCCAGTTTAATCTCAGAAATCGTATGTACCCGTTCGGTAATTGACGCTGCTTCTTCTTTAGTTATCAGAATAAGATCAAACCCATTTTCAAAATTGCCCTCCTCAAGCACTTGAGCTGGAGGGTTGCATTTTATTATTTCCCCTACTTCTTCCAGATTCTTGAACACCATAAATGCCCGAACTGATTTCATCAGTGAATCAGGGGCGACCTCAATTCCAATATGGTAAGCCTTGAACCCTTGTTGATAGGCCTTGACAATCATATTGACATCATAATCGTTAAGCTCCAGCTCATGAGCCGCTAGTTTAATCGGACTAGATTCTATCTCTGGTTGCTCATTTATATTCAGACCATTCGCTGCATCTTGTAAAAGCTGAATCAGTTGATTTATCGGAAGGTTGTCACTCTTTCCAGCCTCGATAGACTCAATCATATTTTGTAAGGAATCCAGGCATTGAAACAATAGGTCAATGAGTTGATTGCTTATAGTGACTTCTTGATTGCGCAAACCGGTGAGAACGTTTTCCATTACATGAGTAAGGTCTGCCACATTCTCAAATCCCATAGTGGACGCCATCCCTTTCAGGGTATGAGCTGCTCGAAAAATTTCATCCAAGATTAATTTATTATGGGGGTTTGATTCCAATTCTAGCAAAGATTGATTAAGGTTCAATAAATGTTCTTTAGACTCGATCAAGAAAATATCCATATACTGAGATAAATCCATCTCTTCCTACCTCCCTTACCACGTCCGTATAGCGATCAACTTAATATAACATCTTCTTTATTTCAGCAGCCACCTGATGTAATGGGACAACCCGGTCCACTACTCCCGCCTCGATTGCCGATTTAGGCATACCAAACACCACGCAAGTAGACTCATCTTCAGCAATAGTTCGGCACTGTTTTAATTTCAACGCCTTCATCCCCTTGGTCCCATCTTGTCCCATCCCGGTTAGAATCACTGCCACCATATGTCCCCAAAAATTTTCGGCAACCGAGGTCAGCATGACATCCACCGAAGGTCGATGCCCTGAGACCTGAGGCTCACGGGTCAGCCTTACATAAAGTCGAGGCGATGAGCCAGCCCGACCAGTCCTTACCATTAAATGGTAATCGCCTGGGGCAATGTAAGCAGTTCCTCCTACGATTTCTTCTCCATCGACTGCCTCTTTAACGTGCAAAGCAGAAACGCTGTCTAACCGTTCGGCAAGAGATTTAGTAAAGCCGGGTGGCATATGTTGGACAATTAAGACTGCAATCCCCCGATTTAGCGGTAAAGCCGGCACTACTTCATTAAGTGCTTTAGGACCTCCAGTTGAGGTACCGATTAACACTAAACGATTTAGAGGACCTTTTGAGTCTGAATTAGCTTCAAAGAATATTCTAGCAGAATTACTTTTCGTTCCTACATCTGCCTGAATGCGTGCTTCAACTTTTGCTTCATCGAAGTTGGGCATTAATTGGGATAGTATTAAATTTGCCTTGGTCTCAACAGGTCTTTGCCTCTCAGCGTCTCTTATCGGTAGAAAATTTCTGGTGTTAGAGGTCGACAAAGGAATTCGGGGAATCCGGGCGATAGCGGCTATTTTGATTTTCAGCCTTATCTCATCCTGCAATTTAGCAAGATCCAAAGAAATAGATCCAGACGGTTTAGCAATAAAATCGACAGCCCCTAGTTGCAAAGCCCTCAATGTAGCCTCCGCCCCGGCTTGAGTTAAACTAGATAACATCACGACTGGGGTCGGCCTAACTTTCATTATTTGTTCTAAAGCAGTAAGTCCATCCATTATCGGCATTTCAATGTCCAGAGTTACCACATCTGGCCTTAATTCCTGAACCTTTTGAATTGCTTCTTGACCATTACGGGCCAACCCGACGACTTTCATTTGTGAGTCAGACGAAATAATATCGGATATAACCTTGCGCATGAATGCCGAATCATCTACAACTAAAACCCGAACTTTTGTCACCCTCTTGCCTCCCTAGGTAATACTGAATGACTCCCAAAGCCAGCAGGAACATTGATAAGTAAAAAGCACAACCCAACTTTATAAAAGCCCCTTCTTAATTAACTCACGCTGGCGATCAAAAACAATTTTAACTATCCGGTCCTGGTCATTTTCCCGTAAATCCAAAAATTCTACTCCCACAAAGTATTTTGCTTTAGCTGCCGGGGGAGTCCGGCTAATGCGAGTAATTCGAGACTTTACATTTAGAGGCCCAAAATCGGGAATTTCCAAGGATACGAACAATAAATCCCCTTGTTGCAGTTTCTCATTGGTTGTAAACATCATTCCGCCCCCGCTTATATCTATGGAACTGGTTTCTGTAAAATCGGCGGTACTATCGCTATTCGATTGCAGGCTGTCTCCCAGTTTCCAGCGTCGATACTTGACTGGAATGCTAAGCTCAATCCGCACCCACGCCCGGCGCTGCCGGCGTTCTGCCTCGACTGGCTTTTTCACAATTAGTAGGGGAAGAGGGGTCCGCACTCGTTTAAGAATTGTAGTTTCAAATGAATACACGATTCTCTCTTTGGAAAAACTCACCTTGATATTAAGGCCCGGTCGTAAAGGTACTATTTGTCCTCGATAAAAAGGCATGGCAAGAGTAAGTGTGGTATCGTTTACTTCTTCAATTCGACTACGATAAACTCCTTTATACTCTTCCTCATTAACAATGATTTCTACTAATTGATTTATCTTAAAATCATCGGGTGTTAAAGGAATAAGTTTCTTACCCACCATCTATATTACAATCCTCCCGAAGGATATATTTTTATCGTCTTAGCAATCTCATTACCCTATTAAAGAAACCGCCTGATGCCTTAGGCTTAAAACAATTTTGTTGACAGAGCTGAGCGGCTATATGATAGACGCAGGTAGTAGCAGGCGCTTTTGGGTAGGTTAGCAAAAATGGTTGTTGCTTCTTAACCGATTCAACAACTGCGGAATCATTAACTACATAACCTAAAATATTTATATCGAGATTTAAGAATTTCTGGGTAGCCTGTTTTAGTTTATTAGCGACAAATAAACTTTCCTTTTCATTATTGACCCGGTTGATAATCAAACTGATTGTCGGATTTTTGTTTTCTTGAGCGACAATCTTAATGAGTGCATAGGCATCAGTTAAAGAGGTCGGCTCAGGAGTAGTGACGACAACAACCTCATCTGCCGCCAGGAGAAATTTGATGACATTATCAGAAATCCCGGCGCCGGTATCAATAATCATTAATTCCGTGTTTTGTTCGAATTCCCGCAGCTCGGTCATCAGCTGCTCAAATCGCTGAGTTGACAAATTAGCCAGGTTCCTTATGCCCGAGACTCCGGGGATGATGCGAAGTCCTCTGGGCCCTTCCAGAATTATTTCGTTCAGTTTTCGGCTCCCTTCAGCCACATGAAATAAGTTGTATTGGGGAAAAACGCCAAGAATTATATCTATATTCGCCGTACCCATATCTGCATCCATTAGAACGACTTTCTTGCCATATTCAATCATAGCTAAGGCTAAGTTAAGGGATAAGTTTGTTTTTCCAACCCCTCCTTTTCCACTAGTTACGGCAAAAATCCTTGAGGAAACAGAATTCCCTTTTATCTCGGCATTCACTTGTTCCTTCAGACTCTTAGCTAACCAACGCAGCCTTTCTGCCTGATCATTCATATTTTGCTCTCTCCTATCTCCCCAACAATCATCCTGGCTAGTTTCCGTGGGTTGGGTACTTCAATGTCATCAGGAACATTTTGCCCAGTAGTAACATATGAGAGGTTCTTTTGGGTATAGGTAACCAAACTTAACAAAGGTCCTAAATATTCTGTTTCATCTAGTTTAGTAAATATCAATTTATCAATCGAAACCACATTACTAAAACTCTTGTAGATATTGAGCATATCCCGGTAACGCGTACCGGCACTGATTACCAAGTAGTTTTCCGATATATTATTTTGGTTTAAAAAGGTGTTTAATTCTTTCATATGGGTGTTATTTTGCGGACTACGACCGGCTGTATCAAGTAAAATCAATTCCTTATCTTTAAATTGCTCGATTGTCTCGCGAAGAATTTCCGGGGTAAAAACAACCTCTACTGGAATATCCATAATTTTACCGTAGGTTTTTAATTGCTCAATCGCGGCAATGCGGTAAGTATCTATAGTGATTAAGGCAAGTCGTTTTTTCTCGATTAATGAATAATGGGCCGCTAATTTGGCAATTGTCGTAGTCTTTCCAACACCGGTAGGGCCAACTAAAGAAACGACCTGGGGTCTCTCTCGCGAAGATAGTTGAATAGGGATAGGTTCTTGAAAGAGATCACAAACTAATTTATCCAAGCATTCCTGTATTTTGGGTTTATTGTCAAGGTCACTGGCAAGCAATTGGTTCGCCATTGCCTTCACTAAACGTCTAGCCAATCCTTCTTCGATATCGCGACTGCAGAGATAATCAAAGATCTGCTCAAAGCCGGGAGGGTAATTTTCTAAGCCATTCCGCTGCCTGACCTCTACTCCCTTTAGGACCCGATTCATTAAATGTTTCATTTCTCGAAGTTCTTCTCGAACTAAAGACAATTCCTTAGAGTCATTGATGTGACCGGTTTGATCGTTCACTAATGCCTCGTTCTTCTGTTTTAGCCT
>JAAZDI010000307.1 GCA_012512295.1 Syntrophomonadaceae bacterium | reverse complement strand
GGCGCTCTTGAGAGACCTTAACCTGTGCAATCATGTTTTTACCCGCCGGCAAGCAGCCCCATGCCAGTTCACATGCAACCGAACGGTTAACAGCCTGACCTTTTGATTACTCCAAGTTAGGTTGCTTTTCGAACATTGTAGAGGCGGATTAAGGCCTGCAGGTGGGTACCGACTGCCAGCAGTATCAAGGTAGCCGGCAGCAGGTTTAAAATGCCTCCCAGCATAATAATAAATAACCGGCCATCACGATTTGCGGGAAAATAACGCAGTATACCATCATGTATTTCAGGAATAAACGGTTGGCCAAAAACGTTTCGGAATTTTTCTTTAAAAAGCATGGACATGGGCATTCCGGTTAGGGCGGCCGCGCCTACCAGCAGCGCCATGGTATGACCGGTGGCGCAATACCACGAATAAACCATGCCAACCACAATTAAATAATCGCCATAGCGATCGAGTATCGAATCAAAAATTTCACCAAAGCTGCTCTTTAAAAATTTCAAGCGGGCAATCTCTCCATCCACGCCATCGAGGATGGAAGCAAGCTGGGCTAGAACCCCTCCGATAAAGGGCTTTGCCATGGCGAAGGATACCGCTGCCGCTGCAGTAGTTAAGAATGATAAAAAGGTAACCTGGTTTGGGGTTATGGCTGTCGCGGCCAAAAGCCTTGTTATCCGGAGGGAAAACCGGCGATTTATCACCCGGGAAATGAAGCCGTCTTTAGCCGGCACCAGCGACTTTAAGAGAATTCTCTCAGCCTGTTTATAACCTGGATAATCATCCACGTCCACCCAGCTATGCTCGATAAAATGCAGTTTAACCTTACCATGTTCGGCCAGAAGGTTAACGGCGTCGGTTAGGGCGTAGGCTCCCCGGGCAATTGAGTTGGCCAAGGCTTCTAATAGTGACCCGGTGCCAATGAAAAGGCCGCAATCTACGGCGTTAAAATCATCCAGTCCCTTGCCGAGTTTGACGGCATAATTCTCCCAGGCTTTTACCTTGGTGCATTCGTCCAGGTCAAAAACCTCTTCCAGTCGGCTGTCGGCCGCCAGCAGCAGTTCATCCTGCTTGATCTTCTTTGCCTCGGTTAGAAAAGCCTTTAGTAAATCCAATTCAAAAAGATGGTCCGCCATCAATAGAATAAATTTTTCATCCTGGCGGTAGTCCTTGTGAAAGGTATATGCAGACACTCCGTTTCCCTTTTCCCAATCTGGATTATGTAAATAATTAATGCTTACGCCGAATTTTTCGCCATTACCTAAATAATCCCGGAACTCGGTAGAATAGCAGCCGGTGATAATGATAAAATCATTTATCCCACATTCTCTTAAGGTCAGGATGTTGCGCTCGATCAGCGCAAGCCCTAGTAAACGCACAAGAGGCTTTGGCCTGTTAAAGTAAGGCCGCAGCCTCTTTCCTTCGCCAGCGGCTAACAAGACAGCTCTCATTATCGCTCTCTCCTACCCTCAACAAATTCTTCGACCATTTTTTTGGCTTCCGTATCTGTGTATTGAACCGGTGGAGACTTCATGGTAAAAGCCGAAATAGAATTCAATACGCCGCCTATCTGGCGATCGAGGGCTAGTTTCATACATCTAATGGCGTCAATCATTACGCCCCCGCTGTTTGGCGCATCTTCTACCGAGAGCTTTACGTCTAGCGTCAGTGGAACATTCCCAAAGCCCCTTCCTTCCATGCGGATAAAGCAGATTTTATTATCATTGAGCCAGGGGACATAATCACTGGGGCCGATATGTATGTTATGATCCGCCAGGGCGGTCCTCAGCTCTGATTGTACTGCTTTGGTTTTTGATTTTTTCTTGGATTTAAGCCGGCTGCGGTTAAGCATGTTTAAGAAGTCAGTGTTTCCGCCAAAATTCAATTGATAAGTCCGATCAAGAATTACACCGCGGTTTTCAAATAACTTGGTCAGGGTTCGGTGAATAATGGTCGCTCCCACTTGGCTTTTAACATCATCGCCTATTAACGGAATATTTTTATCGCGGAACCTTTCCGCCCAGGCTTCATCCGAGGCAATAAAAACCGGCATGGCATTGATAAAACCTACGTTGGCTTCCAGGCATGCCTCAGCATAAAATCTTGCCGCTTTCTCAGAACCTACCGGCAAATAATTAATCAGGATTTCTGCTTTGCTTTCTTTTAAAACTTTGACTACATCGCAGGGTTCTTGGTCAGCGACCACAAAACTCTTATCCGGGTCATAATCGGCCATATGTTCAGATATACCGTCTAAGACCGGCCCCATCTGCACCTGGACAGGATAATCCGGTAGCTTGTCATAAAAGAGGAGAGCACAGTTGGGCTTGGCAAACACTGCCTCTTTAAGGGGCTTGCCCACTTTGCGCTTGTCTACGTCAAAGGCAGCAACTATGTTTACATTGCCGGGAGTGTAGCCGCCAAGGTTATAACTGATCAGCCCGATGTTGTTTTCCGGTGATTCCTTGTACATCTCAACTCCCTGTAACAAAGCACTGGCGCAGTTACCCACACCTACAATCGCCACGTTGATTTTAGACATATTAATACCTCCTTGTTAAACTGATTTATTTATGCTCGTTTTGAAATGTAGAACTTGTTTCAAAACGAATCTTTATCTCCATTCCCCTGATTGTGCATTATTTAAGCAAGAAGGTTTTAACATGCATATACGAAAATAAAAACACTTCCTAATTGGAAGTGTTACCTTGCCATTATTAATATAAAACATAAAAACACTCCCAATTAATAAATTAATCAAAAGCTTTTTATGAGTGTTAGCACTTGGCATTGGGTGTTGCTAATAATCATTATATTAAGTACTTCGTGATATTTCAAGCCCACAATTTACCAACCGCGTCAACCGCAGGGATAGTTCCTTTGGCCGGAAAGCACCGGTGACAATTGTCAATAACCAATGAAATGGAGAACAGAAATGGGGAACACAAAGATAAAATTGAGAACACAAGTGGAAAAGTACAAATGATACTACAAGAAAACATTGGTTTTGGCGGACACGTGCTCCCAGGACCTGGGCATAATTTGCAAAATTATTATGAGCATACTGCCATTAATTAAATGATAATTCAGCTGGTATGACTTCGATATAGACTAAAATAATTGGAGAATCTTGCCACAGTTAATTTGAGAACCGACATTTTATATTGCAGGCTAGATTTCATAGAACCTTTGTTCGAAAAAGTCATATGGTAAACTAATGGTATCGGTTGCCAGATGGCTGGAGAAGTCGTCTGGGACCCGTGCCGTATTTACCTATGCCGGCTAGGTAAAGACCCTGGAAAAACGAGATAGAAAGGATACCGAGTTACCATAGTGTTAAATTGTTGTACAGCCTGTTACAGGAACCGGAAAAATCCAAGATATTGGAGGTGTTAAGAATGGCCCAACCATTTCAGGAGTTGTATCGAGAGTTTGAGGAAAAGGGCATGCGAAAAGGCATGGAACAGGGCATACGAAAAGGTATGGAACAGGGCATGCGAAAAGGCATGGAGAAGGGCAGAACAGAAGGAAAACAAGAATCGATATGTAAGTTGCTGGCTAAAAAATTTGGCCCAGAATCAACGGAACTGCAGGAAAGAGTAAGGAAGATAACCGATGAAACTGCCTTGGACAGATTTATTGAGGAACTAATAGTCGCTAATAATATTAATGATGTAGCCAAAGTTATTGAGGCATTAAACTAAGACTGGGTAGTCTTTGCCCTTGTTTGCCTCTTCCCACAGGCGCTCGGCAACGGGCGCCCATTTTTCCGCCGCCGGCCTGGTCTTGGCACACAAGGC
>JAAZDI010000005.1 GCA_012512295.1 Syntrophomonadaceae bacterium | reverse complement strand
CCCCAGCACTGACAACTTGTCCCAGATTAATTGCCAGATGAACCAGGGCTCGAATCGCATAGTCGGTATTTCTCCTGATAATTTCCATTCTATCTACAGCACCTTCTGTCTTATGGGACTATTTTAGTCCAGTTTAGGATAAAAGTCAACAATAAGTATGACTATCCCCTAAAGAAATAAATTTCCAGAAAAGCCACTTTCATATTTATCCGAGTTCAAAGGCACCTACTTCTATAAGTGGGGTAAAATTATTCAGTCTTCAGGTAGAGTCGAGTCTCCATTTAAAGCCTCAACGCTCAGTGAAGCTGACAAGTTCGCTTTATATTTATCCAACTAAATCTATTAATTACTCAACTATATCTGTTAATCAATAATATTAACAAATAAATTTATCCTCTCCCTTTTTCCTGACTGATGCGAGCAAACTGCTCCCGCTTGTTGACCGGAGGGACATGCATAACTGAACGGCGTGACATAGTCATGGCCTCGGTCGGGCAGGCAGACGCACATCCACCACAACCGATACAATGTTCAATGTTCACGGAGGGTACTTCCGTTCCGCTTCCCTCTACTTCCATAGCAATGGCTTGAATGGGACAGCTTTCCGCACAAATCCCGCAACCGGTACAAAAATCCTCGTTCAATATCGGTTGAAAATTACTCGGATGAACGGCTTTTTCGCCGGATTCCCTAATCGCGCGCATAATCAGACAGCAGCAGCCGCAACAGTGACAGATATAGCTGGGTTTATTCAGGACGTTATCGCCCAAATGAACCAAGCCCAGCTTTTCGGTCTGATCCAGCACCCGCAGCAGTTCATCCACTGTGGCCGGTTTACCCATTCCCCGACGGACTAGCCATTTTGCAGACTCACCCAGGGAGGTACACACTTCCAGCGGTGCGTCACAGGCCTGACCCAAGTGACTAGCCTTATGCCGACAGGAACACATCGACAAGACCCCGCCACCAGACTGGCGAATAATTTGCGAGGCCCGTTCATAGTCCAATACTTCAGTCTCTACCGCTGCCGGGATCACCCGCTCATAAACCAGGGTCTTAAACATTTTGGTATCTCCGCCGAAAAACTCCTTTTTTACCTCTTCAATCTGAAAGTAGGCCTCAAAGAGCTCGGCCAACTCCCGCATATTCACCGTATCTCGCACTCGCATAAAGGTGTATTCAAAGAAACCTACCACCATCGGGGCCAGCATGTAGAAAGTACGGTCCCGGCGAGGCAACTCAAGCGCCAGACCCTTGTCCGCCATACTATCCAGAATTCCGGTTAATTTCTCGGTTTTGATCCCGGTCAGACTAGCGATTTTGTCGGCGGGCATCGGCAACAAGGGAAACTTGCTGCCCACCAGGGCCTCGCTTTCCGAATACAGGCGGTGCAGGATCTCCATTAACCCCTCATTTACGGGTACCCCGACCGGATTTCGATTGAGTCGCTCGGCCAGAGCGCGGTAAACCTCTTCTTTGGCGTTAACGATATGACCCACGCAGATCTCCCCCCCTTAAAACAAACTGAGCTGCTCAATCTTTTCGCTGCCATCACTTTTTCGCCAGGTCTGGGTACCCCAGTCTTTGTGCTCCAAGCAATCTGAAGGGATCTCCCGAAGGAAAGGGGACGGTTGAGTAGAAGCCTTCTTTCCCGACCAGTTCCGGTTTTTGGCCGTGACCAGGATCAGTTTATCCTTAGCCCGGGTCAGTCCCACGTAGAACAACCGACGTTCTTCGGCTAATGCCTCTTCGCCTAAGGCCTCCTCGGCCAGTGTCATAACTTGCTTGATTTCTGCCCTTCCTTTCTGGCCCCGGTTTTTGTCCTGGCCTTGGTCCTGATTATGAGCCAACCCCTCTTTACTTTGCTCTTCTTGACAAGGTGCCGTTTCCTGCTGCTCGACTTTATTATTGCTTCCCAGTTTATCCTGCTTTGCTTGAGTCCGCCACTCTTTAAGCGGCAACAACCCTTTTTCTACCCCGGTAATGAAAACCACCGGAAACTCCAACCCTTTGGCAGCATGCAAGGTCATCAGGGTTACGGCCTCAGCCGTTTGAACACTGCTTCCTGGACGTTCATGATCGACTTCCTGACCCAGAACGAGTTGCGCTAGAAAAGAGGGTAAGTCATTAAACCGAGAAGCTACCCTTTGCAGCCGATAAAGGGATTCCGGTCGCTTTATCTTGGGCTTATGCTCCTCAATCCAGCGGAACAGCAGCGATCCAGGTGGTTCAGACATCATCAGGGATCGGTATTTATTCAGTAAATCGCGCAAGGCAGCTAGCTTGTTAACGACCGCCGACGGGGACGAGAACTGACTTTCTGTTAAATCGATG
>JAAZDI010000306.1 GCA_012512295.1 Syntrophomonadaceae bacterium | reverse complement strand
GATTGCTGCGTATGCATGGGAGCCAGTATCGGCATGGCATTAGGCATGGAAAAAGCCCGGGGCCGAGAATTTGCCCGTAAAACAGTGGCTGTTATTGGCGATTCTACTTTTATTCATTCTGGGATTACCCCGCTAATTGATATAGTATACAATCAAGGAACAACCACGGTCATAATTCTAGATAATGGGACTACGGCCATGACCGGCCACCAGGACCATCCAGCTACTGGGTATAATGTTTACGGACAGCCAGCACCAAAAATTGACTTGGAAGCCTTGGTCCGAGCAATCGGAATTGAACGGGTTCGCGTCGTTGATCCATTAGATTTAAAACAAACCCGGCAGGTCTTAAAAGAAGAACTGGCCGCTGAAGCACCTTCGGTAATAATTTCTCGCCGGCTGTGTGTTTTAAGAGATAAACCGAGCGGAGAGTTATATCAGGTAGACAAGGATAAGTGTACTGGTTGCCGGGTATGTCTACGGACCGGCTGTCCTGGCTTAGAGTTTCGGGAAGAAAAGGTAATAGTCAATTCTCTGCAGTGTAGTGGCTGTGGTTTATGTGCCCAGGTATGTGCATTTGAGGCGATTGAAAAGGTAGGTGACTCCCATGCATGAGGTGAAAACCCCTTTAACTAATGTATTGATCGTAGGAGTGGGCGGCCAGGGAACCTTGCTGGCCAGCCGGGTCCTGGCTCAAGCAGCTGTTGCCGGCGGATTTGATGTTAAGGTTTCTGAGATTCACGGAATGGCACAGCGGGGTGGCAGTGTTGTAACTGAGGTGCGGTTTGGCCCAAAGGTATATTCTCCACTGATTCAGATTGGCCAAGCTGATTATATTTTGGCTTTTGAGAAGCTAGAAGCCTTGCGTTGGCTGCCCTACCTTAAGTCAGGCGGCGGGTTGATTGTTAATGACCAATCAATTGATCCTCTGCCGGTCCTAACTGGTGCCGCTAAATACCCGGCAGACATTACCCAGAAGATTCAAGCAGTGGTTGAAAAATCGATTATTGTCGACGCAGCTAGGATTGCTTCAGAATTGGGAAATGTTAAAGTGACTAATATAGTCTTACTGGGTATTTTAGCCGGTTGTTTAGATCTACCGTTAGCGGTTTGGGACCAAGCTTTGGAAAAAGTGGTTCCAACCAAGGTTTTAGCCATTAACCGGGATGCTTTCCAACGGGGTTTAGCTTTGGTAAAAAAGTAGATAACTGATGAGTTAAACATAAGTGGTAGTTATTTTCAGATTTTTGATCTTTCAGTACGGTTAGAAAAGGTTAAGTTAGGGAGGTACGCAAAAATGTCAAGGCCGATAAATGAATTGGCTCGTCCCAGCATTCTGGAGATCAAACCATACTTCCCGGGTAAACCGATTGAGGAAGTTGAACGGGAACTGGGCTTAACTGACGTTATTAAATTAGCATCTAATGAAAACCCGTTAGGACCTTCCCCTCAGGCTGTTGCCGCGATTAAAAAAGCGGCTGAAAAAGTAAACTTCTATCCGGATAGTAACTGTTTTTACTTGAAAGAAAACTTGGCTAAACACCTGGGAATAGACCCTGGAATGTTAATCATTGGGAATGGTTCAGACGAACTGTTGAAGCTCATTGCTGAAGCCTTTCTAAATGAAGGGGAGGAAGTAATTTGTGGCAACCCTTCATTTTCGGAATATGATTTTGTTACTCAGATTATGGCGGGAAAGATGATTCAGATTCCGCTTCAGAATTTAACCTATGACCTGCGGTCAATAGCTGACAGAATCACTCCATCTACTAAACTCATTTTTATCTGCAATCCCAACAATCCTACTGGAACAATAGTAACTTATCAAGAAGTCGAGGAATTTATGAAGCGGGTGCCGGATGATGTTTTGGTAATCTTTGATGAGGCCTACTATGAGTATGTTACTGATCCGGAGTTTCCAGATAGCCTGAAATACATTCACCAAGGACGTCGGGTCATTGTCTTGCGTACCTTTTCCAAGATCTATGGTTTAGCTGGTCTGAGAGTTGGTTATGGGATAGCCACCCCGGATATTATTGATTGCTTAATGCGTGTTCGGGAACCGTTTAACGTTAACTCTATCGCCCAGGCCGGTGCCTTGGCTGGCTTAGCTGATCAGGTTTGGATTAAACAAGCCAAGGAAGTTAATACCCAAGGCCGGGATTATCTGTATCGTGAGTTGACCGCTATGGATTTGGAGTATGCACCAACCCAAGGGAATTTTATATTTATTAACGTCAAAACAGATGGTGTAGAAGTTGGTCAGCGAATGATGCGGGCCGGTGTCATCGTTCGACCGGGCAACATTTTTGGCTATCCAGAGTATATTCGGGTAACAATCGGAACCAAAGAACAAAACGAACGCTTTATCAAAGTTCTTCGCCAGGTTCTAACGGAACTAAAGGGTTAGCTCCACCAAAAGTTTCCCAAAAGCATATGGATAGAATAGGATATAGAATAACATAAGGTTAGCACAAGAAAGCCTCCTGACTGTGAGTTCAGACAGGGGGCTTATTCATATCAAATGTGTAGGAGGGCGGTTTCGATAAGCAGAGTTGTGTTCCGTGAAATCTATCCTTGGCCTAACCTAACACTGGCCTTAGCTAAAAAGATTCGACAGGCCTTGAAGGAAACGGCTGGAGTTATTCGCTTAGAAGCTGGTCTGGCTCAAGAACAGAAGAAATCTCCTGTAGTAGTGCTTTGCCTTGGATCAATGGAAGTACCTGGAGACTCCCTAGGGCCTCGAGTTGGTAGTCAGTTAGAACAGACCCTCCCGCAATACCCAGTGTACGGCACTCAACTGGAACCGCTAGATTCGTCCAACCTTCACTCGAAGCTGGAGCAGCTTAATATAGAACATCCGGGTGCTCTGCACCTAGCGGTAGATGCCGCAGTAGGATCATGGCTGACAGTAGGTCAGGTTTCAGTACGAAAAGGGCCGCTAATCCCGGGGATTGGTCTGGGAATTGCCTTGCCACCGGTTGGGGATGTTTCAATAACCGCCGTGGTTAAACCACGACGTTATCATCTATTATGCCAACTAGTAAATAACTGTCGCATCAAGCCTGAGCGATGGGCCGAGATACTTTCCAAGCTGATCGCTGATAGTATCCAGCAGGCCCTGGAACCGGGGAATATGTTCACTGTCCCTCATGATCCAGCTGACTAGGCTAGGAACACAGGGAACGAACTTGTCTGCTTCGTTAAGCATACACACTCTCACCGAACAATGTTGCCTGTTTATCCGCTGTCTCTGCGCTTGTGTTCTAACTCAGTCAGCATGCAAATGTTTATATCTGGTTACCTACAAGTTTTTCTCTAAAATATCCAGCAAATCTTCTCGCTTAGCCATCCTTGGATTAGCTTCCAAGGATGAGGAGGAAAGGGACGCCTCAACCAGTTCAGATAGGTGTTCCCTTCGTAGACCTAGCTCATTTAATTTATTCGGCAATCCCAGTTTGGCCCGCAAACGGTAAACATAATGGATTAAACGATTGGCCGCTTCTTCTTCGGATAACGAGGGCGCGGCGATGCCAGCCAAGTGGGCTAGTCGGGCATATTTATCCAGAGTTCGGGGAAGGTTAAATTCCATAACGTAAGGAAGTAAAACCCCACAGACCAAGCCATGAGGCAGACCATAGCGTACTCCCACACTGTGGCTCAAGGCATGGACCGCCCCGCAACGAACTTGAGCAATAGCTGAACCGGCTAAGAAGCTGCCGAGCATCATTTTTTCTCGAGCCTCTCGAGAACGACCTAGATTATAAGCGGTATAAATATTGCGTATAATGAGTAGGGCCGCCTTTTCACTTATTGCCTCCGAATAAGGGTTAGCCCAGCGGGAGGTGTAGGCTTCGATAGCGTGGGTCAAGGCATCTATCCCGGTCTGAGCAGTTAGTTTTTTGGGCATTGACATAGAAAAAATCGGATCGACAATAGCAACTTGAGCGGTCCAAAGCTCATGCCGAAGACTGCTTTTTTTACTGGTCTGTGGATCAACTAGGACCGCGTTAGTCGTCGCTTCTGAACCACTCCCAGCCGTAGTTGGAACCGCGATCCAAGGTAAAGGCTGAGTGGTTATACTACGGCCATCGTAAAAATCCTTGGTCTTAGACTCCTCGTAAAAAAGACCGGCCGCTGCTTTGGCTACATCCAAAACACTGCCGCCTCCAACTCCGATAATCATTTCACAGGCTTGTTCTCTGGCTAAAGATCTAACCTGATCGACTTTCTCAATCGTAGGTTCAGGACCGACCTCATTATAGAATATAGTATCAATGTTTGCCTGTTTAAGAGGGTTAGTGATTCTATCTAGATTGCCAGAAACCAACAGGCTCCTCAGACCGGTAACCACTAGAGCGCGTGTTCCTAATCGCCGCGCCTCTTCTCCCAGCCGATAACAGCTGCCG
>JAAZDI010000305.1 GCA_012512295.1 Syntrophomonadaceae bacterium | reverse complement strand
TTTATGAGTATACTTTAACGGAAAATAATGTTAATATATTTAAAGGTAAGTTTAAATATAAGACTACTCTAAGAAATGGGAAAGGGGACCGGTTCAATGTCAGAAGACCGTTTAACTCATATCGAATTAATGCTGACTGAATTAATTCGAATAACGGGCAATACAAACAGTATTGTTGAGGAGTTGCGTCTTCGAGTTGATAATATTGAAACTGCTTTTCTTGAACTGAATTCAGATGTAAGCACCTTGAAATCTGATGTGGCAACCCTTAAGTCAGATGTAGCAATCTTGAAATCTGATGTGACTGCCCTTAAATCGGATGTGGCAACGTTGAAATCAGACGTAGCTGTCTTAAAATCAGATGTGGCCACCCTAAAGTCTGACGTAGCGGAGCTTAAGGCTGGCCAAAAACGAATTGAAGCAGATATAGAAACTATCAAAGAAAATCATCTATCTCTTTTTGAAATGTTTGGCGAACACGATGTTGCGATTAGAAACCTGCGTCGTCGGATAGTATAAGAACATTATAAGATAAATTGAGTGAATGTCTTACTAAATCGCTAGGTTTATCCATATTTTTTAATTTAGCAGGTCATTCCTTGCGGCAGTTTTTCTTATGGATTCAGCTTAACAGCAATCATTAATCCCGAAGAAACCAGGCTATTTTGTTAAAATAATGAAAAAAGGGGTTCCTGTTGAAACGGGAATCTTTTTTATTTATGATGAAAATTTTAATTAAAGATTCTTAGACTGATTCGATAAATGGGATTTAACCCAAACACCATCTTTCAAACAAATTAGATTAAAGAAGCAAGCAAAGGCTTACGATGATTTTATTGAGAATTAACAGTTTAGAGATAAGGGTCTGAGAGGTGGAACGGTGAACAAGATAAACCTTAATAATCAGTATAATCAGTCTGTCAATAATAAACATATCCTGGATGGTCAATCAGCGGAAATAAAAAATGGAGAAACCTATTTATGCACCGTGAAAGAAAAAACATCAGGCAACGAGGCGATCGTAAAAATCAAAGGGAAAGAATTCACAGCGAAGTTTGAGGGTGCGATCCCGCGGAATGACCGTTTTATGGTCGAGGTTGTCGGGTTTGAGGGGGATAAGTTAAGAGTTAAAGCTATTTCACCCAATCAGGCAAGGCCCCAAGCAAACATCGACACCTCAAAAACAACGCGGGATTTTAGTGGTGGTTCTCTTTTTTCTTCCGCTGGCTTAAAGGAAGCAATTGCGATTCTGGCCAAATACAACGTTTCACCTAATCCAACAGAGATAAATTGCATCAAATCATTTCTGAGGCAAGGAGCGGGCAGCCTTGAGGATAAACTAGATACCCTTAGAGCCTTAGCCAGTAAAGGTTTGGAAATAAGCCCCCAAAACTTGCGGGCGGTTCATGAGGCTTTGCATGGCCAGCCACTTTGTGATGTGCTGCAAGACCTGGCTAAGGACCTGTCGATTGAGTTGAAAGATATACCTAGCCAAACTACCCCGGGATCCAGCCAATCATCCATTAAGCCAGGGGTTGCTGACCTTCGCCTTATTCAGCAGATAGAGAAAGCGATCCGGCTATTGGTAGAGCAGTTCACCAGCAATCCCCAGGTTGGTGAGCAGTCAGATCGAGCAATCAAGCAACTAGTTGAACAGGTAATTAATAATGCACAGGCTAGTGAGCCAATTGAAAAGGCGATTAGGCTGCTAGTGGAACAGCTAACCACCTCGCGTCCCAGTGAGCTGGAAAACGCCATCAAACAGTTGATTGAACAGGTGGGCCACCTTCGAACCAGTCAACAAACAGAACAAGTGTCTAATCAGCGTGTTGGCGAGGCGGTTAATCCGCCACAATTCGGTGAGTCGCCAGAACAAGCGATCAGACCACTTATTGGACAAGCAACTAGATCTTCTGCACAATCAACAGATAAGGATTACGCTCATAACCTTAATCACTCCCAAAAGCCCAACTCAGAGTCTAACCCCCTTACTAACATTAACCCGGAAAGCGGAATCAATACTGACCAGACTGACTTAAACGAATTATGGCAAGCCAGCCAAATCGGTAAAGATTATTTGATTACCGAAATCACTAAAAAGCTGAGTCATGTAGCCAAATCCTTTACTGACTTGCGCCGGGAAGTGGTTAGAAATTTAGAGAACATAAACCGAATCATTCAAGCATCGCGAACCAATGTTTATCCCCAGGTAAAACCTTTGCTGGAATCGACGATTGATCTTCTGGACCGGGCTATCCTGAAAAGCGACCTTACCCTTTATACTGATCTGCAGACTGAAAAGCACCTAATGGTGGCCAGCAGCCGATTGGCAGAAGCCAGAAAATTATTAGCCCAGGGTTCCACCAGTCAGGCCGCCGCGATCGTGGAGGAAGTAAAACAGAAGCTAGAGGTCCTGAACTGGCGGCCGGTCATTACCCGGGCCATCCATACCCTGCCGAAAGACAGCTTTAATCTGCATCAGTTGAATTCGTATTCTGAGGATATTTGGCAGCTAAGACAGGCTGCCGCTAAAATCCTGGCCCCTGATCACGGGGCACGTAATCTTTTTGAAACGCTCCGGGCCCTGGGCTTGAATCATGATTCAGAAGTCGGTCAGGCTTTAACTGCCGGGCAATCAGGCCGGGAGCAGCCAGAACTGCGAGAGAATTTGAAAGCGGTCCTGCTTAAACTATTGGGGAATCAGTTGGAATCCAATTTAAACCAGGCGGCGCAGCAAAAAATGGCCCACATATTGGACAATTTGACCGGACAGCAATTGCTCAGCAAATTTGAAAGCGGTACTGAACTACAGAGTATGTTTTTTAACCTGCCGGTTAATGTGGGGGGAGAATTGGCGAGTGTAAAAGTGTTTATTAATTCGCGTAAGGAAAGACAGAAAATTGACTGGACCAATTGCAATATTTATTTTTTAATTAACACGAAAAAACTAGGGGAAACCGGTATCCAGCTTACCGCGGTTGACAGCAATTTAACCCTTACCTTTAAAAATGACCGGTCAGATTTTGTTATGCACACCGAAAGATTAGTTGATAAGTACACCTCAAAGCTGCAAGAGGTTGGTTATAACGTTGTGGGAGTGAATTATGCTCGGCTGAATGAGCTGCCCCCAGAATCTCAGTTTTCTGTGAATACTGGTCCCAGCAGCAGTAATCCAGTCCGCAATCAAAGTAGTAATGGGGCCAATCTAATGAAAGGGTTTGATTTTAAAGCATGATCTACAAATGGTTCGGAAATTCCCGCCAGAAGCCAGGCAATCAGACAAGAGCCGTGGCGATCCGTTTCGAAGAAGGCAAAGATCAAGCCCCGCAAGTAATTGCTCAGGGTAAGGGGGCTATTGCTAACAGAATCATTGAACTGGCCCAAAAAAATGGCATCCCTCTGCAGGAAGACCCTTTGCTGGTCGAAAACCTGCTGGATATGGATTTAGGGGATAATATCCCGCCCCAGCTCTATCTGGCAATTGCGGATATCCTGCTTATGATCTCCGAATTGGAAAACAGTTTGAGAGAATAGGAGGATGGGGCCGGTTGGGGTGCCTGGGTGGGCAACGGGAAATATCTTAAAGAGAACTGGGTGAATTAACGATAATAATACTAATAATCAGATGTTATTTTTGTTGGAGGGGAATAAATGGGTCTAACCGAGGAGGAATTATACTCAAAATCTTCTCAAGAACTGACCAGTATTTTATATGAAGGTTGCCTGAATAAACTGGAATTGGCCATTAAAGCAATTGAAGATAAGAATTACCTCAGAGCAAATTATATCCTGCAACGGGTAAATGACATCTTATACCGTCTCGGAGCAGGCTTAAACTATGAGGCAGTGGTTATTGCCTATCAGTTGGAGGCTCTCTATAACTATATGGCGGATAAAGTTATAGAAGCAAATTTAAAGAAGAGCATTCCGCCGCTAAAAGAAGTGCTGGTTATTTTGAACATCATTGCTGATGCCTGGAAGGTTGCCTGTGAGAAGAACCCCACCGTTTCGGCTTCCCAGTTTCAAAAATTAAGGCAATCCTATGAACAAGACTTTGTGCCTTACGATAAACCAGGTCTTGACTTAATCGAATAATTGCTAGACAAGGAGGGACAGAATGCGAATAAACCATAACATTGCCGCCTTAAACGCTTACCGGCAGTTATCGCAAAACCAACTCAATGTTTCTAAACATTTGGAGAAGTTATCTTCTGGCTTAAGAATCAACCGAGCATCCGATGACGCAGCGGGTCTGGCGATCTCGGAGAAAATGCGGTCCCAGATAAGAGGCTTAAACCAGGCCAGTAGAAATGCGCTGGACGCGGTCTCGCTTATTCAGACCGCTGAAGCAGCCTTGTCTTCTATCCATAGCATGCTGCAAAGAATGCGCGAATTAGCGGTCCAAGCAGCTAATGATACTAATACTGAAGATGACCGCAATGCCATTCAAGAAGAGGTTAATCAATTAACCTCGGAAATCAACCGTATTGGCAACACGACTGAGTTTAACACCCGGAAGCTATTAATGGGTGGCGAGGGGGCCGTAACCCATAACGCCGTAGTTGGGCAAACACAACTATCGGGTGGGACTGATGAGGTGTATCATAATGCAACAGTATCCGGGGTTGATATGGGTAGTGATGCAACAAATGGGTCTAAGACGGGGGAAAATGCACTCGATGCATCGCAGGTTAGTGGATTAAACGCAGGAACAAGTGTAACCATCACAATTGATGATGGTAATACGGGTGGTTCAGGCGAGTCAACGTTTATCTTTGACAATACAGCATTAGAAGCACTTTTTGATGGAATTAACGATGCAGATGCAATACTTAATGCACTTAAAGATACTACGTCAGTTGGCGGAATTAATAAGTTAAAGGATGTAGCGGATCTTAGTTTTGATGCAGGAAGACTAGTTATAACGTCCAAAGCTAAAGGAAGTATCTCAAAGGTACAATTTACAATTACTGATGGTGGAGGGGATTTAGGTAAACTTCAAACAGCCTTTGGGATTAATCATATGGCGGCGGCAGTAGCTGGGTCAGACGCAGTAGCCGCAACTGCGACAATCACCTTTAGTGGTGTTCCAACCGAAGGAGCCACCATAAAAATCGGTGATAAGGTGATCGGTTTCTGGAACAGCAGCAGTGGGGCCTTTGCCAATGAAGCAGCGGCGAGATCAAGATTGGGAGCAGATTTCTTAGTGGATATTAAGGACCCAACAGATGTAACGACTATAAAAACTAATATTATCGCTTTTAATGGAAAAATCGCTGGCTGGAATATTACAGATGGTGGAGCAGATGCAGTAACCGTCACGGCAGTAACTCCCGGAGAGCAAACTGAGGAGTTTGCTGCAGTAAGTGCCGACGTAACAACAGCCACCGCCGCTACTGGATTTATTTCCTTTTCAGGCGTCCCAACAGACGGAGCGACTTTCACGATTGGGGAAAAAACAGTTCTCGCTTATAATAGTGCAAAGGAAAAGTATATCGGTAAAACTGAGGCAGAAATCATCGCCACCTTAGCACCCGAGCTGGATGTAGCTAATGTCATATTATTTGATGTCAAGGATCTAGAAGCGGAAAAAGAATTAAACCCGGCAGCCGATCCAACAGCGATAGCAGAGAAAGTAGCAACGGCGTTTGTCGGCTTAGGCTCAGAAATTACTGATGTTACTCTGGCAGTAGATGCATCCGATCCAACCAAAGTTATCATCACCGCGGCTACGCCGGGCTTTGCCGGCAACAACATTGCAACTGCAATTGGGCAGGACGTACCCGATGGGATCAAGATGACAATGCAGATTGGCGCGAACGAAGGGCAAAACTTTGTGGTTAACCTACAGGATATGCGAGCGGCAGCTTTGGGAATTACTGGTACCGGGAAAGGGTTTTCTGAGACCAATAACGTAACCGATGGAACAACGGAGATACTTATTGAGAAAGCCTTAAGCTTCTTAACTGCTGAAGATGCGGGAAATGCCATTACTGTTCTGGATAAGGCCATTAGTATAGTATCTTACCAACGTTCCAAACTGGGTGCCTTTCAAAACCGGCTGGAACACACCATTGACAATCTTTCTACCACAAGCGAAAACCTGACAGCAGCCGAATCCCGGGTGCGTGACGCGGATATGGCTTTGGAAATGACGGAATTTACCAAGAATAACATCCTCAATCAGGCTGCTACCGCTATGTTGGCCCAGGCTAACCAGCTACCGCAGGGCGTATTGCAGCTGCTTGGGGGCTAGACGGTAGTTGTTAGGTTAGACGCTCATTAATGATAATTTTAGCTGACAAGCATTTAATGCTTAATGGGACGCAGTAATGTGAATAATGATTAGTATTGTTGAACGTGTGAATTTCTAGTTGAGAAAACAAGATGAAATAACGGAGTAAACTGATGAGCGAAATCAGTCGTGTGGAGCGGGCTGGTCTGACTAGACCAGCCGCTAAAACTGAAGTCCCGGGGGAAAAGCTGTCCTTCACCGAAATCCTGGCCGAACGTCGGGGGACCTTAAACGTCGAAAAACTGAAAAAAACCTTAAAAGACATTGAAAAACAGGGAAAAGTCCTGGCAAATACCTGTACCGCTGAAGATCTAATGA
>JAAZDI010000304.1 GCA_012512295.1 Syntrophomonadaceae bacterium | reverse complement strand
TAATATGTCATTCAAAGGGTCGTCTTTAGGATTAAATCAGCTAAATAAATAATAGCCCTCAGCCTTTTTTTTCCACCTTACCGTTGATTGAAGATTAGGAATAAAAAGATTAATTTATAATGGGTTGTAAAAATCTGACGATTTATCTAATCATAGATTTATTGGTAAAGGGGGGGTTAAACTTTGACAACGCCTTTTTTCTAAAAAAACAACTTTTACAGCTCAAAAAAAGTAGTAAATTTTTGGACAGATGGCGAAACCACCTATTAGAGGATAAACCTGATGTTATAAATCCAGAGCACTATATCCGGCAGTCCCTCCTTATTGTCCGCTACCTTTTATTTAGTCTAACCACAGTTTTTTACCTAGCTAGTCCACCATTCTCGCCAATATTTGTAAAAATAATGGTTGTCCTTTCCTTCTTAGCAGCTACTATTCTTGCTCAAAGTCTTTATGATAATTTGCACCTCGAAAAGCTTCAGCAAAATAATACTCAGAAAACGAAAACCTTAAATGCAACAAACCCGGATATTTTCAATAAAAACATGGTTGCCCTGAAACTAATTGTTATTGAGACTATCTGCATTGGTTTTTTAATCCTGCCGACCGGTGGGGTGGATAGCCACTTCGTTTGGTATGCTTTAAACCCGATTATTGCCGGAGCCGTCTATCTGCCCTGGTTATTTTGTTGGGGTATACTGGGGTTATTTGTTTGTACCGCCTTGATAGCCAGCTCAATCTACCCGGGTCTTCCAGCTTCACCTATTTACTTTCTGTCCAGTCATATGAGCCTGCTGCTGGTTTTTTTAATAACGACTTCCCTGACGCAGGTAGCCGTTTCTTTGTGCCGGCGTTTGGGAATGGCGTACACCTGGCTGGCCATCGCTCATGAAGCCACTGAACGATCGCTGAAGCATGTTTCTGGATTATACCAGGCATTAGAGGCCTTTTCTACGCGGGAAGATAGTGCTCAATTGGTTGATGTTTTAGCGGTTTACTCTAGTAAGCTCTGTCACGCACCGGCGGTGTGTTATCTGAAGAGCATTGATTGTGAAGGGCAGGATGATGGGGGGGCCATCTTGCGCATTGCGAATGAAGATGGTCTGGAAATCGGGATTGATTGGGAAAAAGAAATACACCAGATGTGGAACCAAATTAAACCGGTGGAAGGGCTGGTTATTGAGTCTCGGCAAAAGGAAGCCGGTCAGTTGATCGCGGTGCCGGTTATTTCCCATGGGGAATGCTTTGGACTATTGGGTTATTTACAGTTATCGGGAGCAGACCAAAATTATGAGGAAAGGGAAAAAACCCTAATTTTCCTGGCCGGGGTGGCCGGCATTATTTTAGAAAGACTGAAAACTGATAAGCTCTGGGAGCGACTCCTGGTTAGTGAAGAACAAAACCGTATTGCCAATGAAATCCACGACGGGGTTTCCCAGTATCTTTTCAGCATAGTCTGTGCCCTCGATTCACTTGCCCACGAACAAGCTAATCTGCAGGATAAAAGAATTCAGGAGCAGTTAAGACTGGTTGAAGAAACAGCTAATCTGGCCGCCAAAGAACTGAGGGCATCAATCTATAAATTAAGCCCCCACAAACGGGGCGAGAGCATTTTTGTCGATAACTTAGCCTCTTATCTTGATGACTTGGGACGATTGAATGGTATTAGGGTAGACCTGCAGGCGGAAGGGAGTGAAGAGGTATTAAGTCCGGCCTTGCGAAAAGCACTATATCGGATTGTCAGGGAGGCCAGCAGTAATGCGGTCAGGCATGGAAAATGCAGTTACTTAAGGGTCTATTTGTCCATGCTTCCCAACCAGACTGTGCTGGAAATTGAAGACAATGGATGCGGCTATAAGGCGATAGCGCCCAATGCCTTGGGCGGCCGGAAGACTGGTCTGGGACACTGGAACATGTACCAACTAGCGACCTGTTTTAATGGTGACCTGGTAATCCAGAGTGAACCAGGCCGGGGAACTTTAGTCAGATTTAGTATTCCCAAAAAGATGGAGATTGGGGATGGATTAAAGGAGGTGGTCACTAAATGAGACTAGTACTTATTGACGATCATCCCTTGGTATTAAAAGGAATCATTGCCGTGATCCAGGGTCAAAAGGATATGGAGGTTGTCGGAACAGCCAGCTGTGGCGAAGTGGGGATTATTGTCATTCAAGAATGTCAGCCGGATATCGCGCTGGTTGATCTCAGACTGCCGGGCGAATACGGACTGGACATCATCAAGAAGGCCAGGAAAATAGCCCCCCAGTGTCGTTTTATCGTGCTGACTTCTTACAGCGAGAAAGCCGATATAAAACGGGCCATGGCCGAAAAGGTGGAAGGTTATGTCTTAAAAGAAGCCATGCCGGAAGAAATTTTAAATGCGATTCGACTGGTTGCCCGGAACCGGACCTACATAGACCCGATAATAATGCAGACCCTGCTCAGCCAGGATAAGGATGACCCGACGGAGCAGCTGACCCCCCGGGAGCTGGAAGTGCTAGAATTCCTGGCTCGGGGAATGTCCAATCGCGATATCGCGGCGACCCTTTTTGTGACCGAGTACACCATAAAAAAGCATGTTGGTCATATTCTGGAGAAACTTGGTTTAACTGATCGCACCCAGGCCGCCTTATATGCCTTTTCCAAAGGCCTGGGCCAGTCAGGCTCAAATTGCCTGGGCTCACTGGTCTAGTTACCTTGTTAGAGTGGGTCAGGCTGTTGACTGTTCTATTAAGATATGAAAAACCTGAAAAATTAGTCGCGCCATGTTTTTAACGATGATCAGCGCTTGGCGGTTTGCACCATTTATTCTCGCTTCCAGTCCAGCCTGCTGACCGAGTTAAGACATGGCGCGTCGTTATTGTCAGAGCAGGTGGTACTAAAGTAGACTAACAGAATTATCTCATGGGTGACATCAAACATAGCCTGCGGAGGGTGGGGCTTAATGCGGGATCATACTATATTGTTTACAGGGTGCTGCCGCAAATTTTAATCCTTAATCACAGGACGGGACGGCAGTAAACATATTCATCGTAAAGCGTCAATCACATTAAAAGGAGGTGAGGAAAATAAGTAGGTCCGCCAGGAGTAAGCGTAAGGGTGGCAGTTGGTATTGTTTACTGCTAGGAGTGGCCGTAGCGGTCGGAATTAGTTTAATCGGGCCGGCGATGGCGCTGTGGAATGACGAGCTGATCATTTGGGAGAACATCAATACCGGTTATCTAACCGGAAATGTCTTGTTTAGCAAGGTTTATGCCGAAGATCAAACCTTGCCCCCTGGTGAGGGTTGGGGAACCATTTCTACCAGAATTGAGAATGAAGATGGGAAGAAAGACCACAGAATAACCATCGACATTGTTCGGGGGAAAAACAAGACTAACTGGGTATTAAATTCCAAAATTGAGAACCAGGGATCCATACCGGTAAGATTCTTACCTCCAACAGTTATGGCAGATGATTTGCTTTATGTGGAGTACGATCTGCCTAACAAGGTCATAGATCCCGGCAAAAAGGGCCTGGATCCCGGTGATTCAGTTGAAGGGCAAATTCGGATAAAGCTAAATAACGATGTATCTGGAACCTATCCATTTCAAATTGAGGTTAAGTGTATTCAGTGGAATGCTTATAACAATGACCCGGGCTGGTGGACCGATACTTTGCACATTAATGGAACGGTAGTGGTACTGCCGCCAGAGGATTAGCATGTACAGGGAGAAAACTAAGAATCAAACAAAAAATTAATAAAAAAAGGAGGAAAAAAGAATGAAGAGAATGAAAGTGTTGGCCCTGGTACTGGCTTTTGCCCTTGCAACAATGGGTGGAGCCTATGCCTTGTGGTCGGATACCCTGACGGTTAAGGAAACTGTTAAAACGGGAATTGTTGATTTGAAATGGGCGAGTGTTAAAATGGTTGACCCTGATCCTAATTACACTGGTTATGACGGGGATGTCTATGGAACTGACGACAACCGCGACGGTCTAGACACCATGGATCCAGGCAATCCCAATGACAATAAGAATGTCGCCAGTTTCCAGGCAGCCATTAAGTCTGACGGTGGCAACGATATAGTATCCAACCGGGATACACTGGAACTTACTTTGACCAACGGCTATCCGGGCTATCAGGAATATGTTGATGCAACCATCAAAAACGTTGGTACTGTACCGGTTAAATTAGATTACAGCATTAGCGGTAAGCCCGGCTGGTTAGAGGTAGCATTTTACAATCCAGAAACTGGTGAGGTTTTTGAGGATCTGGTCGGTAAGCAAGTTGATCCTGACCAAGAATTAAAGGTAAGAATTGTAAACAGGGTTTTAAATAATGCCCCTCAAAATGTAAATAGAACATTTGAAATTAAACTGACCGGTATCCAGTGGAATGCGTATAATTGGGCTGATCAATTACCAAATGAAATCACGTTCCCCAGACAGGACAATTTCCCGTATCCTGCTGATGAAGACTAAACCAATGGGAAACGTCATTTAGTCAGAAGATAAAACTTTTTCTTCGAGAAAATTAAAAAATAGTCATCCGCTGGGAGGGGAGAAATCCTCTCTCTTCTATTGTTTACGAAAAAATATTATTTTTTGCAGGTTTTTCCATGAAGGTGTATAATATTTTATATATTACCACCCATGCCCGCAGGGCACATCCTGCGGTTCAGGAGAAATCATCTTGGCGGAGGGATCTATATTTTAATCAGCGGAGAGGACCTATTGACTCAGCGAAAATCTTTCAAATATACCTGGTTGCTAGGAGCGGCACTCCTGCTGGCTTATGTTTTGGACAACCAGGTTTTTGGCCCCCAGATAGGCGGATTCTTAGGCAATTACCTATTACCGACGCTTATGTGGGGCTTGATAATTGTCCTAATTCTCTGGCTCCCCAGGGTCCGAGCAGCGGGAAAACTGCGTCTGCATCGTCTGGTATGCTACTTAGCCTTGATGTGCGTTGTAATCAATCTGCTGGGCGAATTGCTTCAAGGAATGTTAGTTACCTTTGGCCGGAGCCCATATGACCGCAGCCTGGCCGGCGTAATTATTAACCTGATTACTATCAGTACCTTTATCATTGGCCTGGAAATGAGCCGACATTGGCTGCTGAACCGTCATTTTCTGAAGCGGCCTATTATCGGTATTCCCCTGATTGCCCTTCTGTTTTCCCTTTTTTCGATCCCCCTGAACAAAATAACTAATTTATCGGACGGGATGGCGGTGACCAAGTTCATCGGAATGGATGTTTTGCCGGAACTGGGGCAAAACATGCTGGCCACTTATCTGGTTTTTCTGGAAGGTCCGGTGCCGGCTATTCTCTACCAGGGGGGGCTGATCCTGTTTGAACGCCTGTCACCGGTGCTGCCCAATGCCGACTGGGCCATGGAGACCTTGCTGGGCATTTTGGCTCCGGTTCTGGGCTTGGTGCTGGTTAAGTCGATATATCAGGAAGAAACCGGCGAAATAAGAGTTTCCAGCCGGGAGGATAATCCGCTGGGATGGATCTTAACCAGCCTAGCGGTTATTCTGATACTCTGGTTTTCTGTGGGAGTCTTCAGTTATACCCCCCGGGTAATCGTCAGTGGGAGTATGCGCCCGGGCATTGATATAGGTGATATAGTGATTATCAAAGAAACTGACGGCAGCCAGGTTCAACTGGGGGATATTATTATGTTTCCCTTGGGTAACATGAAGATCACCCACCGGATAATCGATATTGAGGAAAGAGAGGGGGTAAGGTACTTTACCACTAAGGGAGATGCGAACGCAGAACCGGATACCGAACCGGTATTAGAAGCAAATGTAATGGGCAAGGTGATCATGGTGATACCGAAAGCCGGCAAATTCACTCTCTGGATAAGGAGCATTGTTTAGATAGATAGATAAAGGGGCGATGGGGCATGGGAAAAAAAACCATAAATAAAAACACTCGGCTGGGGCTGATCGTTGTACTTGCCTTGATGCTGGCAGGCTCGACCGGACTAACCGTTTGGTGGTATCAACAACCTTTGGAGAAAGTCAAGGAGGTGCCGGTTTATACCTGCCAACAGCAGATCCAGGTGGACTATCAGGTGTTCATTGACCCCAATAACTTCTTCGCCGAACAAATTATCGGGCCCGGTCAGGCCTATATAACCTCGTTAACTCAAGACATAGAAACAACATTAAACTATAGTTTTTCCGGGGATGCCCCGTCGGATATATCCGGGCAATACCAGGTCGAGGCGGTTCTGACCGGGTATATCTTAAAGGAGAAGCCCGGCAGCCAGACGATGGAAAGAGAAAAAGTCAGGGTCTGGACAAGGGCCTGGGAACTGCTGCCGCCTACTCCTTTTTTTGCCCATGACCGAAAACTGGAAGTAAAACAGCCGGTCCCGGTTGATGTTCGGTCATATGCGTTTTTTGCCGAACAGGTTGCGCGGGAATTAAAATTCTCCGCTGATGTGGTAGAACTTGCGGTCACCTATAATGTCCAGGCGGAAGCCTTAACCCCACGGGGAGAAGTTGAGGAACCCATAAAAGCGGTAATGCTCATACCGTTAAAAGGAGCTTCTTTTATGGTTGAGGGAATGCTGACGGATAAGAAAGAAAAATCTATCACCCAGAGTGAAACCGAGATAGTTGCGGGTGTAAAGACGGCCCGGAGAGGATTTGCCGTGGCCGCTGGTGTGCTGGCGCTTTTGCTTCTTCTGGTTATTTTTAAAACCACCGCCGAAATCGTAAGCCCAGAAGAAAGAATATTGCGGCAGATCATGAAAAAACAGGGGGACCGGATCGTCGCCGGTTTCAGTTGGGTGCCGGCTATTTCGGATAAAAATATTATTAACTTAAATTCTTTCGACGACTTGGTGAAGGTGGCTGATGAAGTGAAGCAACCCATCCTCTATGAGCAGGCCAATACTTCGCTGCATTCGTTTTACGTAGTCAATGCGCCTTTAATATACCGTTATTCTCTGACAATCAGTCCACTCCAAAACCTTGATGCGAAACAAAGTATCACAGCACCTGATGCTTCAACTAATTATAAGGCCCCGAGAATCTAGTTTTTTGAATCAGGCGTCGCCACCTTTCCAGGCAACTTATTCAAAAGTCTTATCCAAAAGTATATCTAAGAGTATTACCCAAAAGTATAGAAGAGCCGGTGTTCTCCAGGTTAAATCAAGACTAAACCAAGGTGCCTAATCAGCGACAAATAATTGTTGTATACTGGTGGTAAATTAAGGAGGAAAGGGGGCGAAAGCTTGAAGAAAATTTCCTGTTTATTATTAGCGATCGTTTTCTGTCTCGCGATGACCGGTGTTGCCTCAGCTGACGAGACGAAAAACCTGGTGGAATGGGGTACCAGTTGTGTATCTAGCGATCCACCCGGCAGTTTAGATTTTATTGACCAGGGCAATCCCAATGAGGCCAGGGACATAGGCAGCCTGCAGTGCTGGGTCAATCAAGATGGCCACCTGGAATGT
>JAAZDI010000303.1 GCA_012512295.1 Syntrophomonadaceae bacterium | reverse complement strand
GACTCCAGTCAAAAACAAAAAAAGGCAAAGGTTCAGTCAGTCCAGATAGAATAGCGAGGTTCAAAAGAAGCGTGGCTGACTTTCGTTAACACACTGAGTGAGAAAATTATTCCAGGCTGTAACATTGATGTTACAGCCTTTATTTTACCCTTGTCTGCAAAAGGAATATAAAATCTATACATAACTGTATATATTATTATATTGGAAAATATTGCACAGCGTTATAGATTATGCTATATTAGAAAACAGCACTTCCTTATAAATCTGGCGCATCTTAATACTGCTTAGGAGAAGGATACTCTTTAACCGGAAGGGAGATGGATGATGTTTAAAACGCTAAAAGGGAAAATCATTTTCTATTCAGCCATGGCTTTATTAGCGATGCAGGTGATTTTAGTCTTTGTTCTGTTACACTTTCATAGTCATGAACTAGAACTGATTAATAAGAGTGAGGAAGCAGCGAATGGCCATTTGGGCAATCTGATCAGCTTGACCATGGACTCATACCTAAAAGCAGCCCGGACCGGGGTGGAAAGTATAGCGGCTAATCCAGAAGTAATCAGGGCTTTTGCGGATCGCGATCGAGAGCGGTTAATTCAGCTTTGCGGACCAATTTTTGGTCAGGTCAAGGAGCAGGGAATCGACCAATTTGGTTTTCAGACGGCTGATTATCAGTCCTTCCTGCGGCTGCACCAGCCGGATCAGTTTGGGGATGATCTTTCCTACCGACAGACTTTGGTTAAGGCCAGCCAGGAAAAGCAGGTAGTAACCGGGCTGGAAAAAGGCAAGGCCGGCTTTGGTTTTCGAGCGGTAGCCCCACTTTTTATGAATAATACCTATCTGGGGACAGTCGATTATGGAGCTGGTTTTGGCCAACGGTTTGCTGATGAGCTGAAAAATAAAACCGGTTATGAGGTATTTATTTATGAGACGACTGGAACCGGCCAAGGTAATTTGCTGGCTGGCACTAGTCCCCAAGATGAGTTGCCCCTCGATTCGGCGGAACTTTCCAGCAGTCTGCAGTCGGGTCGGATCTATTCACCCCAAACGGAAATCGGCAAGGCTTTGGTTTATCCGTTCCGGGATTATTCTGGACAGGTGCGGGGCTATATCAAACTATTCAACCGAGAAGCAACCGGCACTCACCTGTCGAGGGCTGAGTTGTATGAGGCCTTAACGTTATCTGCGCTCACTCTGCTGCTTGGCCTGGTGGTGATCTATCTGGTCGTGACTCGGAACTTACGCCCGCTGCGGGAGGTTGCCCAGACCATAAATACTATTAAAATGAAAGGGTTCCACCAAGAATTCACCGTGGCCGAACAGAATGAAATTGGCGAGGCGATAACCGCCTTAAATCAATTAACGAATGCATTTAATGACTCTATTCGCTCTATGCAGGAACGAACGATGGATACGGTTCAAGCCATGGAACGCTTGCGCGGAGAAATGGAGACAGCAGAAGGTGCGATTAAGGAGGTTGTCTCGACCAATGACGAGTTTGGCGAACAATTCGGAATGGTGGTGGAAAATACTCAACAAGCGGTACTGGCCATGAATGAAATTGCCCGGGGAGCGGAAGAAATCGCCAATTCAGCTTTGCGTGCCTCGGAAAATAGCAGTGAGACCAACGATCAGGCGGAACAAACCAATATTAAGGTTCGCAGTGTGGAACAGATGATGCAAGAGATGACCCGGGCGGCTAAAGAAGCGGTCCAGAGTGTGGAGGAGATGCAGGGGTCTTCGGCTCAGATCGGAGAGATTTTGGATATTATTGTGGCGATTGCGGAGCAGACCAATCTCTTAGCCCTGAATGCGGCGATTGAGGCGGCTAGGGCTGGGGAGCAAGGGCGAGGTTTTGCGGTAGTGGCTGAGGAGATTCGAAAACTGGCCGAGGATACGAAAAAATCTACCCGCACGATTACTGCCTTGCTGGAGAATATTCGAACCAGTACTGCCGGGACCGTGGCCTCCATCACGAATATTGATCAGGCTACGGCCCACAGCACTCAATTGATCGAAGAAATGTTAACTGATATTCAGATTATTACCCAGAAAGTGGCGGCGATTAATTCTCAGATTCAAAACGTGGCCGCCGCGACCGAAGAGCAGACCGCTGCCAGTGAGCAAG
>JAAZDI010000302.1 GCA_012512295.1 Syntrophomonadaceae bacterium | reverse complement strand
TTCAAATCCTGTCATCCCGACCATTATTTTGCCAGAGAATCCTTTTAAATCAAGGGTTTCGGGCTTTTCATACTCAAGAGGGCGAGGCGGAATATTCTCTGAGCACCCTTTGATTTCTCTGGGTTTCCTTGATTATACGGACAAACAGCCGGACAAATATTGAATACTAAAGCGTAGTTTTACTGCGCTTTTTATTTTTTTATTTGCAACCGGAATAAGAAATAAGCCAGGATGATCCTGGCTCAAATATTGGGGAAGTCAAATCAAGGAAACTCTTAGCGATTTCAACCGAGTCTCTGGTACGATCTGCCTAAGAATATACTTCAATAATATTGATATCCTCGTGCTGACTAAGGGCAATTTCGGGAAACGATTTAGATCTAACCTTACCGTGTTGGTCAGTAATTAGTTTGACGATTGGCCGAGTGGGCGAGTTTTTTTGAGTGGAGATAACGATTGCATTTTCCCCGGTACTTAGTCGAATATTACACCCAATCGGATAAGGAGATACCTGTTGGGCAAAGACTAGGGCAATTTCTGGATCAAAGGTACGGCCTCGTTCTTTCAGGATTATTTCTAAAGCCTTAGCTGGGAACAAACCAGTTCCTTCAGGAGGTGAAACCAACAGATCGTAAGTATTAGTCACGGCAACAATTGCGGCAAAAGGATGGATTTCATTCCCTTTGATTCCTCTTGGATAGCCGGTTCCATCATAGCGTTCATGATGTTGAAAAGCTATATGCGCCGACAAAATATTTAATTCGGGAATTTTCCGCAGAATCTCGAAGCCTTCTCTACAGTGATTCTGAATGATTGCCGCTTCTTTTGGGGTATAAGGTGGTTGTTTAATCATTAAAGCTGGATCAATTTTGCTTTTACCGAGATCGTGCAAAAAAGCTCCTAGCCCTAGTTGAAATAATTTTAACTGGTCGTATCCAAGCGCAATCCCGGTCAGTAATGATAAAGTACAGACAGAGATTGAATGTGATAAATGATAAGAGCTTCTATTTCTCATATCTACAATGGAAACTAGTAAATTAGAACATGAGAGCACCTCATCCAGAATAGAATTTGTAATACTAGCGATTCGACGAATGTCAATATTCGTTCCTAGCCTTGCCTTTTCAAATGTTTGACGGATAACACTAATCGATTCAGCCTTTAGTTTCTCGCTTAAGAGTTCTTGCGCTTCAATCTGATCAACAATATCGTCCTGAATATAAATTGCATTAAATTCAAGTTCTTTGAGTCGAGCTATTAAAGATGGGGTAAGGGTAACACCGGCACTTAACAATAAACACATGTCATCTCCGAATATGTTTCGAGCTACCTTCATCCCTGGTTTTAATTCTTCGACTGGCAATAGACGCATTATGGTGCCCTCCCAAAATATTATGTTGTCTGCTCAACAATAATAACACTACTCCCGAACCCTTAATGTTTTGCGTGTCACATATTTAGAGAAAATGATGAAAAACAGCAAGAAAAGTATACTACAAGTTTAAGATGAAATTCAAATCTTTTCTTAACCAAACTACCATTATTTTATATGTAAATTAAACTAAGGAGCTTTTATAAATTAATTCGTTCGGCTTCGCTGAACATTAAGGCTTTAGATGGAGACTCAAATCTCCCTGAAGTTTAGACAAGGTCAAGGTTACTCCTACTCATAGAGTGGGAGTCTTTTGATTCAGATAAAACAACGGTAAATAAAGCGAACTGACGAGGAGGAAATTAACCTCCATTGGGCGAAACATTAAAGTAATAACTCATTTTAAATAATAATTAAGTTGGCCGGATTTTGGCCCGTTTAGTTTATTTTGTAGCAGGGGGGGATCGCTTGAGTTTGCGTTTTATTCTGGGTCGGGCGGGGACCGGCAAGACTACTTATTGCCTGGCCCAAATTGCTGAGGAATTGCAGGCAAGGCCCCAAGGTTCGAGCATCATTCTCCTGGTGCCGGAGCAAGGTACCTTTCAGATGGAAGCAGCCTTAGCGACCTGGCCTGGTTTGAATGGGACAATGCGTGCTCATGTTTACAGTTTTCGCCGGTTAGCCTGGAAGGTGTTGCAGGAAGCCGGGGGTGCGGCCCGTCCACACCTGCGGGAAATCGGCAAGCGAATGGTCCTGCGCAGTTTATTAGAACAGCGGCGGGATGAATTAAAGGTTTTTTATCGCGCGGCGCGACAACCCAATTTCTCGGACAGCCTGGCCCGGGTAATTGCCGAAATGAAAATGTACTGCCTGACCCCGGCCCAATTGACTAGCGCGGCCGCGTTTATCGGGGCGAAGAATAATCTGTTACATAATAAACTAGAAGATTTGGCCTTGTTGTACCTTGATTTTGAACAATTTCTCGCCGGACGCTTTACTGATCCCGAGGATTACCTTAATCTGTTGGCTGATCGTCTAGCCGATTCTTCTACCTGCCTGGGAAGCGAAGTATGGGTGGATGGTTTCAGCGGCTTTACCCCCCAGGAATATCGGGTGCTGAGCAAACTGTTAACGGTAAGTACCCGGGTCAATGTCGCTTTGTGTCTTGATCCGACAATTCTGGGCCAGCCTTTGGATGAACAAGAGCTCTTTTACCGGACTCACCAAACCCACGATACTCTCTTAGAAATAGCTCAGGAAGCCGGGGTCTTGGTTGAAGACCCCTGTGTTTTTGAACCGTCGTCAAAGGAAGCCTGCCAAACTTCTGGCTCCCGTTTCGCCAACAACCCGGCTTTAAGACATCTTGAACAGCATTTCTTCTCTCGGCCTCGGCTACCGTATGCGGGAGTTCCCTCCGGTATCAAACTGGTTGCCGCGCATAATCGCCGGGCTGAAATTGAGGGGATTGCCCGGGAGATTGTCGCCTTAGCCCGTGACCAGGGTTATCGGTGGCGGGATATTTCTGTGCTCACCCGGGATCTGACCCTCTATGATGAACTTGTGGAACGCGTGTTTGCCGACTATGGCATCCCCTGCTTTATTGACTATAAACGACCGGTGCGGCATCACCCGCTGGTTGAGTTGATTCGTTCAGCCCTGGAGGTGGTGGAAACCAGATGGGCCTACGACCCGGTCTTCCGCTATCTCAAAACTGATTTTATCCCGGTAACACGTGAAGAAGTGGATTTACTGGAAAACTACGTTTTAGCCCATGGTATCCGGGGAACCCGCTGGACTGACGGGCACCCCTGGACTTTTCGCCGCTACTACTCAATCGGGGAGGACCAGGAAGAGCCTTCAGCCAAACAGATGGAGGAACTAGCCGAAATTAACCGGATCAAGGAAGCGGCGGTGCGGGAACTAGCGATCTTTAGTGCGGCGGTTCAGGAGAGTTCGACAGTTCGGGAAATCAGCTTGGCCCTTTATCAGCTGTTGACTGACTTGGAGGTTAAGGAAAAACTGGAAGTCTGGGCCGCAGAAGCGCAAGCCGCTGGCCGGTTAGACCGGTCCCGGGAGTATGCTCAGCTCTATAATCAGGTTATCCTGCTTCTGGATGAAATAGTGGAAGCCCTGGGGGAGCAAAAACTGCCCGTGGGAGATTATCTTAAGGTGCTGGAAGCCGGGCTGGAAAACCTCCGGCTGGGCCTGATCCCGCCCGGGTTGGATCAAGTGTTTGTAGGGACCCTGGACCGATCACGCAACCCTCGGGTCCGGGCTAACTTTTTGCTGGGGATCAATGACGGAATCCTGCCTGCCAGAATTACCAGTCAGGGACTGCTGACGGATCAAGAACGCGAGCTCCTGTTAAATAGCGGCCTGAAATTAGCCCCAACTGACCAACGCAGCCTTTTTGATGAGCAATATCTGATTTACCTGGGGCTGACCCGAGCCAGCGACTACTTATGGTTGAGTTACTCCTTGGCTGATCAAGAAGGAAATGCCCTGACTCCCTCCACCTTGATTAAAGAACTGAAAGAGATTTTGCCTGGCCTTGAGGAGACGGTTTGTCCGTTGGAACCAGGGAACGGAGATGAACTCAGATTTATCGCCCACCCGGTTCGCGCCGTTACCTACCTGGCCGGTCAACTGCGGGAGGTGAAGACCGGCCAAGAACTGCGTCCCATATGGCGGGATGTTTATAATTGGGCCCTCAGCCATGCCCGACCCGCATCAGCCATAATGGTCGGGGGACTGTTCCACCAGAATCAAGAAACCAGCCTGCAGCCCGCAACTCGGGATAAACGCTATGGCACCAGTCTGCGGGTAAGTGTGACCCGCATCGAGCAATTCCGGGCGTGTCCTTTTGCTCATTTTGTTCGGTATGGTCTGACGGTCCGCGAAAGAGAGACTGCCAAGCTGCGGCCCCTGGATCTGGGCCAATTCTTTCACGCTGCGCTCAAAAACTTTGTGGAACGGTTGCTGTCAACCGGCCTGGATTGGACCGCGCTAACTCTAGCCGACTGCCAGCCAATTGTTGAGGAGATTATTGAGCAGCTGGTACCCCAGTTAAAGAACGAAATAATGCTGGGATCCCAGCGGCAGCGGTATTTAATCCATAAACTGCGGGAAATCGTCCTCTATTCTGCTTGGGCCCTGCTGGAGCAGACCCGTTGCGGCAGTTTTCGGCCTGTCGAGTTGGAACTGGGCTTTGGTTACCCTGATGAATTGCCGCCGGTGGAGTTGCTTATTCCTCGACCGATGGACGCGGACCAGGTTAGCCCGAAGGCAGCCCGGCTGCAACTGATTGGGCGCATTGACCGGCTTGATCTGGCCCGCTCAGCTGCCGGGAGTTTTGTCCGGGTCATTGATTACAAGTCTGGGGCCGCCCGGCTTAATCTGGCGGAAATTTACTATGGGTTGAACCTGCAGTTATTAACGTATTTAGAAGTAGCCTTAACCAACGCCGGGCGACTATTCGGTAACCGATTAGCTAACGGTCAATTAGCTAACAACCAAATAGCCAATAACCAAAAAACCAACAATCAAATAGCCAACAATCAATTAGCTTACAACCAATTAGCCGGCGGGGCGGAGGTTCTCCCAGGCGGAATCCTTTACTTTGGCTTAAAAAACCCGGTGATTAACGCTAAGGGCCCGCTGCCACCAGAAGAGATTGCCCGTAAGGTCAGACAGAGTTATAAGCTCAAAGGCCTGGTACTCGGCGACCGGGAACTAATTGAACTAATGGAGCGGGGTTTAACCGGGAACTCGGACCTTATTCCGG
>JAAZDI010000301.1 GCA_012512295.1 Syntrophomonadaceae bacterium | reverse complement strand
GAAGGTGACTGGGTTACAATAGATTTAAATTCAGTTAAAGGCTCGAACCAGCTGACTTCAATTTAATCGTGGCTTTTGTTTTTCCTGCTTACGTTCTACGTCTAACGTCTAACGATTAGCGTCACCAGGTTTATTACCTGCTTCTTCAAGCGTTAACCGACATGCTCCTCGGGTGCAATCACGAACGAGAATAACATAATGGTACGATACTAAAGAAAAAGGTGTTTCAATTGACTAATAATAAAACCAACAAGGGAAAATTCATGGTCTTAGATGGGAACAGTTTGACCCACCGCGCCTATCATGCGATCAATTCTCTGACCACCAGCCAGGGTGTGGCGACGAATGCAGTCTATGGCTTTACGACCATGCTGTTCAAACTGATCGAGGATGAAAAACCCGAGTATCTGGCCGTTGCCTTTGATAAGGGGAGGGTAACCTTTCGGCATGCGGAATTTGCTGACTACAAAAGCCAGCGAGCGGCCACGCCGCCTGACCTGCGCTCCCAATTTCCGCTAATTAAACAGGTTTTGCAGGCGATGAATATTCCAGTTTATGAGCTGGAGAATTATGAAGCAGACGATTTGATTGGGACCCTGGCTCACCTGGCCGAGGCGCAGGGCCTGGAAACGTTAATTGTCAGTGGGGATCGGGACATCCTGCAACTGGTTGGCCCGACCACCAAGGCCTTGATCACCCGCAAGGGAATCAGCGATTTGGAAATATATGATCTCCAGAAAATTGCCGAAAAATACGGCGGTTTATCCCCCCAGCAGTTAATTGACGTGAAAGCACTCGAAGGAGATAATTCAGATAATATCCCGGGCGTCCCGTCAGTCGGACCAAAGACTGCGGTCAAGCTTATTCAGCAATTCGGCAGCATCGAGGAAATGTTTCAACGGCGCGGGGAGATTCGCGGCCGGGTCGGTCAGCTCTTAGAAGATTTGGAAGAACAGGTGCGGCGCAACAAGTGGCTGGCCACCATTGTCCGGGATGTGCCGATTCAAGTGGATTGGCACCAGTGCCGTTATACCGGTCCTAATTATGATGAGTTAATTAAGGTTTTTCGGGAACTGGAGTTTCGGTCCCTGATTAAACGGGTAACCGCGCAGATGGTACAGCCAGCCGGACCGAAACCCCTTCCAGCGACCGGTTCAATACCGGGTCAGCCAAAAGGCGAACAGTGTTTTTCCGAAAAAACGGAACCCGTTGAACGAGATTACTGGGAAGTAGCAGATGAGGATGAGCTTAATACCCTCATTGAGGAACTGGCAGCCTTGAAACAACGGGCTAGCCAGACACCACTGGCGCCAGATCTAGGACAAGCGCCTTTTGTCGCGATTTACCTGGAGTCCACTGATCCGCATCCGTTGCGAGGGCAGCCTACTTACCTGACTCTTTGTTGGGAACAGCATCGGGCCCGACGGTTACGGGTGCCGGCCGCTACGGAAGATTCGAGTCTGAGCCTGAGACTGCGCAATCAGCTTAAGGATTGGCTGGAGGATGACCAGCTGCCCAAGGTCTTCCATGATGCTAAGGCAGCGCTGATACTGCTTGATCAAGCTGGAATTCGATTAAACGGACTGGCCGGAGATACCCTGCTTGAGGCTTACTTGACTAATCCTGGCCTGGCTAAATTAAGTCTGGAGGAATTATCCCTGCAGTACCTGAATCAGTTGATTCTTCCTTCGGATGATCCAGTTTGGCTGGCCGGTCGGCGCGCAGATTGTATTTTTCAATTGCATTGTTTTTTGATTGAGCAATTGCAGCAGATGGAATTAACTTCTCTTTACCGAGAAGTAGAATTGCCGTTGATTCAAGTATTAGCCGAGATGGAGCAGACCGGCGTTTACCTTGATGCCGAAGCATTGGAAGGAATGTCCAGGGAATTAGGCGCTCGTCTGGAGGAACTAACTAAAGAAATTCACGCTTTGGCCGGTGAAGAGTTTAACATCAACTCAACCCGTCAGCTGGGGGTTATCCTGTTTGAGAAATTAAAGTTACCGGTATTGAAAAAAACCAAGACCGGGTATTCTACCGATGCAGAAGTGCTCGAGGAATTAGCCAGTCAGCACGCAATTGTGGCGCGAATTCTGGAACACCGTCAGTTGGTTAAACTGAAATCTACTTACGTAGATGGCATGCGGCACCTGGTTAACCCGCGCACGGGGAAGGTGCATACCACCTTTAATCAAGCCGTAACCGCTACCGGAAGACTGAGCAGCACTGAGCCTAATCTGCAGAATATTCCCATCCGCTTGGAGTTTGGTCGCCGCATCCGCAAGTTTTTTGCTCCTTCCGAACCAGGTTGGTTAATCATGGCGGCTGACTATTCCCAAATTGATTTGCGGGCTTTAGCGCATATCTCTGAAGATGAGGAGCTAATCAGGGCCTTTCAGGAAGGACGAGATATTCACACCCACACTGCGGCTCAAGTATTCGGCTTGCCTGAAGAATTAGTTACCCGGGAAATGCGTTACCGGGCCAAGGACGTGAACTTCGGCATTGTTTATGGAATATCAGATTTTGGTCTGGCCAGAGATTTAGGAATAAGTCGGACCGAAGCCAAACGCTATATTGAACAGTACCTTTCCACTTATCGAGGAGTTCGGGAATTCATGTCCCGCATTGTGCGGGAGGCCCGGGAAAAAGGGTATGTAACTACCCTGCTGGGGAGACGCCGATATCTACCGGAAATATTTAGCAGTAATCGGAATGTCCGCGCGTTTGGGGAAAGAGCAGCGCTGAATACCCCGATTCAAGGGACTGCCTCTGACATCATCAAGGTCGCGATGCTGAAGATAGCGAAAGAGATAAAGCAGCGCCAGCTCCGTTCCCGGATGCTCCTGCAGGTACACGATGAATTAATTTTTGAAATACCGCCCAACGAGTTAGCCGAGATGGCGAGTCTGGTTCGACAGGCCATGGAAAAAGCGGTAACTCTGCGGGTTCCGCTGGTGGTTAATTTAGAAATCGGCCCTAACTGGTACGAGCTGATACCCCTGCCGAAGGATTCTTGACCAGGTTCTTAATCGCTTAGCCGCATTGCCGCACCGGGCAGAACGCGAAAAATTGATCGCGCTGCGTTTTTACGAAGCTCAGCGACACCGTAATGAATGGGGGACTAAGCTTGCCGGAACTACCCGAAGTTGAAACAGTCCGACGTTCGCTCACGCCTCACCTCACTGGGCGAACCATTACTGAGGTGCAGATTTTTCTCCCTAAGATTGTTCGCTACCTAACGGTTGACGAGTTTAAACAAAAATTATTGGGCCAACGGTTCCTGAAACTGGACCGGCGCGGCAAGTATCTTTTAGCCCGCCTTACCGGCGGTTGGACCCTGGTCGTTCACCTAAAAATGACCGGTCGCTTGATCTACATTCGCCCCGGGCTGGTAATAAACCGTGATGAAGGAGCCTGGCGCCACGTTCATGCAACTTTCAGTCTTGATAACGGAGGAGTTCTAGTTTTTCAGGATTTACGACAGTTTGGGTACCTTACCCTGACCCAGACTGAAGACTGTCTCGGCTTGAAAGGCCTGAAAGATCTTGGCCCCGAACCGCTAAGCCAAGAATTCACTCTGAATTGGCTGGAAAAAAAGGTACAGGGTCGGAAGGCCAAGATTAAACAATTATTGTTGGATCAAACGATTGTTGCCGGTATTGGCAATATCTATGCCGATGAGATTCTTTATGCAGCCAAACTTCATCCGGAGAGAATCGGGGCGTCCCTGACCGCTGATGAACTGGCTAGACTCTACCAGTCGATTCGGTCTGTTTTGCAGCAGGGAATTGATTGCCGGGGAACTTCAATCAGCGATTATGTCGATGGCGAGGGTCAACCAGGTGAATTTCAAAACCACCTTCAGGTTTACCGACGGACCAGCCAGGATTGCCGTTGCTGCGCGTCAGTTATCCAACGGCTCAAGGTTGGAGGTCGGAGTTCCCATTACTGCCCTCAATGTCAGCCTAATGTTTGTGACCAGCATCATGGAGGGACCCGCTTGCCGCGAAGCAGCACCGATTAATAAACCTGATTGGCCTATTATTTTTCAAGATTAGTCTAATGACCTGATTGATTTCATAAGATGGTGGTGGGCAGAAATTGAAAGTGATCGGTTTGACTGGTGGAATTGCCAGTGGGAAAACCACTGTTTCTAACTATTTGCGTGAACTAGGGGCAGTTATCATTGACACGGATATTTTAGCTAGGGAAATTGTTGAACCGGGCACTCCAGCCTGGCAGGAAATTGTTGACTATTTTGGACCAGGTGTATTAACACCCGAGGGAAATCTTGATCGTTTAGCTCTTGGTCAGATCGTCTTTTCTAATCCAGTCGCCCGGGAGAAGTTGAATCAGATGACCCATCCTCGGATCAAAGAAAAAACCCGAGAACAACTGGATCACTTGGCCATGGAAAGACCAGAAACCGTGGCGGTAGTCGATGCCCCCTTATTAATCGAAGCCAGTTTTACGACCTTAGTCGATCAAATCTGGTTAGTGGCAGTAGATGAACAGACCCAGATTGCCCGACTAAAAACGCGAAATGGAATGAGCGAAGAGGAAGCGAGAAGCCGAATCGCTTCGCAAATGGCCCTGTCGGAAAAACTAAAATTGGCAGATAAAGTAATCGATAACAGCGGAAGTCTCGCTGCTACCCTTAGTCAAGTACGTGGATTGTGGGACGAATTAAACCGGGAACATTAACCGAAATTTGGCGCAGGAGAAGTTACTACATGTATATTCGCAGGCCCAAAATCCGAATTCAGGCCTGGATTTTTTTATTGGTGGCCGTAGCTGTGCTACTTTTAATAAATTCACCCTGGTTTTTAAAAAAGACGGTTTACCCCATACCTTACCGGGAACAAATTTTCTATTATACCGGCATATGGGGCATTGATCCATATTTGGCAACTGCCGTTATGCGCGTCGAAAGCCATTTTGATGAAAAGGCCGAGTCAAGTAAAGGAGCCCGCGGTTTGATGCAGATAATGCCGGAAACAGGCCAGTGGGCAGCCGAACAGATTAAGCTGAAGGATTATAACCCGACGCAACTGTATGATCCAGAACGAAACATTCAGATTGGTTGCTGGTATCTAGCTCAGTTAGCGCATGAATTTCAGGGCAACCAACTATTAATGATTGCTGCTTATAATGCCGGCCCGACCAAAGTAAAAACCTGGTTGTTAACCGGTCAGTGGGATGGTCGCTGGGAAACGATTGAAAACATTCCTTTCCTTGAAACCAGAGATTATGTAAGAAAGGTGATTACTGACTATCAAGTCTACCGGCGACTATATACTGGGAGTAGGGACGAGCAAAAGTAAGAAGAAAAGCAGAGCCGGGCATTTAGTCCGGCCCTGCTTTGCTGTTGAATAGGTAGATGCTATCTGCAGCCACCAAAGCCGTTAAATCCTCCCAGGCAGCACTGGATCACCAGGAGAACAGCCACACAGAACGCCAGATTGTTAAAGCATCCCCCGAAGAAGGGGAATCCTCCGGCAATGTCAGAATGGGACATTAAGATTACCTCCTTAAGTTGATTGTTTGGGAATTATCCTGAGACATTATATTCTCCTTAGTTTCTAATGGTTCCAATGCCTTCTGCGTTAGTGGATAGCTGGTATAGCAACCGTGAAATAAGAAAATGCTGTCATAAATACATCCGGAGACGGGTAATTAATTGGTTTAATTTAAGCATAACTGCTTTTTTTACCCCGTATAATGGAATATAATGGTTAGAGTATTTGGGTTCTGGATGGGATGATGGAATATGGGGCGAAGAAAATATCGTGGATCAGGGCGAACCAAAAACTTATTAATATTAATGCTGGCAGTTTTACTATTAGTTTCAGCCGCGGCAGCTGGTAGTTTACTGCGGCAAAACGGCCTTCTGCAACCCTTGCGTTACACTTTTTCTAACCGTCCCTTTCAATTTGGGATGGTAGAAACACCGGAAACTCTGGACCCAGCTTTAATGACCCGGCGCTGTGAACGAATAATTGGGATTAACCTTTATGAGGGGTTAATTAGTTTTGACCCGGACACCCTGGAGCCCCGACCTCAATTAGCCAGTTCGTGGAAAGTATCGGATGACGCTCGGGTTTTTATTTTTAAGTTGAGGAAAGATGTCAAATTCCATAGTGGCCGGCCAATGACCGCCAAGGATGTTAAGGATTCGTGGGAAAGAGTTCTCGACCCAGCGGTGAATTCTCCAGCCAAGGAGTTATTGTTGCCGATTAAAGGGGCTCAGCTTAAGGCAGAGGGCAAGGCGAATTCCGTTGAGGGAATTGAAGTGCTCAGTGAGCGGGAACTTCGGATTACCCTGGAAGAGCCAAATGTTGGCTTTTTAAGCCGATTTGGCATGCCCGCCTTTTGGGTCGTTGATCTGGAGGTAGTCCGCGCGGAAGGGAAGAAGTTTGGCTCACCCGGGGGAAATTCGCCTGGAACCGGCCCTTTTCGTCTTCAGGACTGGCAGAAAGACAAAGCCATTATCCTAGCTGCCAATTCAGATTATTGGGGTCGAAACGCCCGGTTAAGCCAAATTGTCTTCAATTTTCTTGATGCTCAAACCGGTCTGACGGCTTTTAAGGAAGGAAGGCTTGATTATCTGGATGAAATTTTCGGCGCGGCGTATAAGGAGCTGGCCGCAGACCCGAATTTAGGACAGATGTTAAGGCGAACCAGTCTCCTGGATAGCTATTTTTATCAATTTAATCTCCAGGCTCCAATTTGGGGCGAATCAGTGATTCTCAGACAGGCCCTTAACTGGGCGATTGACCGAGATGCCATAATCGACCGTCTCTTTGGCGGGGTAGGACAATCAATGACTAATCTAATGCCGACTGGTTTTTGGGGGTATCAGCCGGAAACCAGGGCGTATGGTTTTGATCAAAGTAAGGCGACGCAACTGCTGGCTGAAGCCGGGTATCCAGGAGGAAAGGGTTTACCTCCCCTGGAGTTAGCCTTTAATAATTCGGAATCTCACCGACTGATTGCCGAAGAGTTAAAGCAACAATTGGCCCAGATCGGGATAGTCGTTCATTTGAGATCTATGCCCTGGGAAAATTATCAAAAGGGCTTGAAGAAAGGCGAATACTCCTGTTTTCGAGGGGGCTGGAGTTGGGAATATCCCGACCCTGATGATTTATTCTTCTTCAACTTCCATTCTTCCCAGATCGGTAATACTAATTACTCGTTTTACTCCAATCAATCGGCAGATGAACTCTTAACTGCGGCCCGTAAGGAAGTAAAAAAACCAAAAAGACGTTTGCAGCATTATCTCGAGGTTGAAAAGCAGGTGATTGCTGATGCTCCTTTGCTGTGGCTGTTTGCCTGGGAGCGCGTGGCTTTAATTCAGCCGAAGGTTTATAATTTAAAGCTGACGGCTCTGGATTTGGTTTCCATGCATTCGGTTGGGCTGTTAGAGTAAGGTGGTTAGTTGGGCTTGTGGGCATGGCGGTTAACAAGAATGGTTAAGACGAAACGATAAGCAGAGAAGTATATGAGAAAAACAGAGCAATCTAGACCTATCCGAACAAATATCTTGACTCAAGGTCCCTGAGGAATTAAAATTGGCGGAAAGAATTTATCCAGGGGGTCAAAATGGTTCAATCAGGTAAGAAGATTTTAATATACGATACCACCTTGAGGGATGGTGCTCAGGGCGAAGGGATTTCCCTGTCAGTATTGGATAAACTTAAAATTGCCAAGAAGCTGGATAGTCTTGGGATACATTACATAGAAGGCGGCTGGCCGGCTTCCAATCCCAAGGACATGGATTTTTTTCATCAAATCAAAGGCTACGGTTTAAAAACAGCTAAAATATCTGCCTTTACCAGCACTTGTCGGCCTGGACAATCAGCAGAAGAAGATAATAATTTATTAGCCGCTCTGGCGGCCGAAGTCAGTGTGGTTTGCATTGTTGGAAAATCGTGGGATTTTCATGTGGAGCAGGCTTTACGGACCACGTTGGAGGAAAACCGCCGCATGATTCGGGATTCTGTGCGATTTTTGAAGGAGAAAGGCATAGAGGTCATCTTTGATGCCGAACACTTTTTTGATGGCTTCAGGGCTAATCCAATCTATGCTCGGCAATGTATTGCGGAGGCGGTTAAGGCAGGAGCGGATTGGATCTGTCTTTGTGATACCAATGGTGGGTCAATGCCCTGGGATATCGAGAACATTATTGCTCAGGTTAAACGAGAGTTTGCTTGTCCGTTAGCGATCCATACCCATAATGACAGTGATCTGGCAGTCGTCAATTCTCTGGCAGCAGTTAAGGCCGGGGTGACTCAGGTGCAGGGGACAATTAATGGCTATGGCGAGCGGTGCGGCAATGCCAATCTATGTTCAGTAATTCCTAACCTTCAATTAAAATTGGGTTATCAATGTTTGGATGAAGGAAGGATTCGCTATCTAACCGAGGTTTCTCACTTTATTGCCGAAATCGCCAACATGCCCCATAATGGTCAGCAGCCCTTTGTTGGTCGAGCCGCTTTTGCGCATAAAGGCGGGATCCATGTCAGTGCTATTCTGCGGAATAGCGGCACCTATGAACATATGGATCCGGCACTAGTCGGCAATCGGCGACGGGTCTTGGTCTCCGAATTATCCGGAGTTAGCAACCTCCTGTTCAAGGCAGAAGAGTTTGGGATAAAAACTGACGAAATTACGGCGGACGGTCGGCAGACTATCGAATATATTAAGCAATTGGAAAATGAGGGCTACCAGTTTGAAGGAGCGGAGGCCTCCCTGGAACTCTTGCTTCGACGAGCTTTCGGCAAGTATGAGGACTTCTTTGAGCTGGAAAAGCTGCGGATTATTGTGGGAACTAATAGCGGGTCCGCATTTGGCGCAGAGGCCATTATCAAAATCAAGGTGAATGATGTAGAGGTGCATACGGCTGCCGAAGGCAACGGCCCGGTTAATGCCCTGGATAATGCCTTGCGAAAAGCCTTAGGGCAAATTTATCCTTGCATCCAGAACATCCGCCTGACCGACTACAAGGTAAGGGTACTTGATGAAAAAGAGGGTACCGGGGCCAAGGTGCGGGTGCTGATTGAGACCTCTGACTCCGTCGATACCTGGAGTACAGTGGGGGTATCGGAGAATATTATTGAAGCCTCATTCCAAGCACTGATGGATAGTGTTAACTATACGCTACTAAAAAAAGGAACCCAGTAAGTAGTTATTAACAGGAGAATAACACGTTTCTCGTAGTTTGTGTTATTTTAATCCGTGGTTGTGCCTAGCGGGCATGAGTGATTAGTAAGAAAATGTATATAAAAAAGGACTGAACCTCTAACTACAAGGTTCAGTCCTTTTTTGTATGTGGTTACCTCAATTTCTGGGTAACCAGGTTGCCCATCTCTTCTGTATTAACGGCCTTCATTCCCTGTTCCATCAGGTCCGGGGTGCGATAGCCTTCATCCAGGACCGCAACAACGGCCTTTTCAATGGCCTGCGCTTCTGCTTCCCGGTTAAAGGAGTAACGAAGCATCATGGCGGCTGAGAGGATGGTGGCCAAGGGATTAGCCTTTTTCTGACCGGCAATGTCCGGGGCTGAGCCGTGGGATGGTTCATACAAGGCCACCTGACCGCCCAGGCTGGCGGAAGCTAACATGCCAATTGACCCGGTCAGCATAGCCGCTTCGTCAGTCAAGATATCGCCAAACATATTCTCAGTTACAATCACATCAAACTGTTTCGGGTAACGGATTAACTGCATCGCGCAGTTATCAACATACATATGCTCTAGTTCTACGTCCGGGTACTCGGTCGCCAGCCGGGTTACTGTTTCTCGCCATAGTCGCGAACTCTCCAGGACGTTGGCTTTATCGACTGAGGTTACTTTTTTCCGGCGTTTACGGGCCGCCTCAAAGGCCAACCGAGCGATCCGTTCGATTTCCGGGGTGGTGTAAACCAAGGTATCTATAGCTTCTTCACCAGAGTCAAGCGGCCGACGGGATTTTTCGCCAAAGTATAGGCCGCCGGTTAGTTCGCGGAAGACAATCAAGTCCACCCCAGTGATAACGTCCGGTTTTAAGGTAGAGGCTCCGACCAGGGCTGGAAAGACCGAGACCGGCCGCAGGTTGGCAAAAAGCCCGAGCCCTTTGCGCAAAGGCAACAGGGCGGCTGCTTCCGGTCGCTCAGGGGCCGGGAGGAAGTCCCACTTTGGTCCGCCGACAGCCCCCAGGAGGACCGCGTCACTCTTTTGACATAGGGCCAGGGTTGACTCAGGGAGAGCCTTCCCTACAGAATCAATGGCTGCGCCGCCAATTGGCGCTTCCTCAAAGGCAAACTCCAGGTCATAAAGCTCACCAATTCGCTTTAATACTTTTATGGCCTCCGGCACAATTTCTTTTCCAATTCCGTCTCCCGGCAGGACGGCTATTTTATAGAGTTTACTCAACTGAAGTCACCCTCTCCCTAACGTATTCAATTAGGCCACCGGTACTGATAATTTTTTGCATAAACTCTGGGAAGGGAGTAGCTGCATAGGTTTTCCCTGTAGTCAGATCCCGAATAAGGCCTTGTTCCACGTCAATTTCAATCTGGCTGCCCTCACGGATTTGGTCTATACCTTCCGGACATTCAAAGATTGGCAGACCAATATTAATGGCGTTGCGGTAAAAGATCCGGGCAAAGGACTTGGCCACTACGCCAGCAACCCCGGCCGCTTTGATGGCAATCGGGGCATGTTCCCGGGAACTACCGCAGCCAAAGTTTTTACCGGCAACAATAATGTCACCGGTTTGGACCTTGTTAGGGAAATTCGGGTCAGCATCTTCCATGCAGTGTTTGGCTAACTCAGCCGGGTCGGCTGTATTCAGGTAACGCGCCGGAATGATGGCATCCGTATCCACATCATTCCCAAACCGCCATACTCGACCAGTTAATTTCATTTTCAAAACCTCCTGTCCTCTTATCATTTTGAGCAGAGGGAATCATTTTAACGAAATAGCTTGCCGCTGTCATCCTAAATGTCAGCGTCCACTAGCTTAATTTCCTCAGGTGAGGCAATCCGGCCGAGGATAGCCGAAGCCGCGGCGACTGCTGGATTAGCCAAATAGACTTCGCTTTCCGGGTGGCCCATCCGTCCGACGAAATTGCGATTGGTGGTGGAAATGGAGCGCTCGCCTTTAGCCAAAATGCCCATGTGTCCACCCAGGCATGGACCGCAGGTGGGCGGGCTGATAATTGCTCCGGCCTCAATGAAGATTTCCAGGAGGCCTTCTTTTAGGGCCTGGCGGTAAATATTCGGCGTTCCGGGGATTACCAGGGTGCGGACCGCCGGATGTACTTTGTAGCCTTTGAGAATCCTAGCTGCTAAGCGTAAATCATCCATTCGGCCATTAGTGCAAGAACCAATTACTGCTTGGTCTACTGGAATGTGGGTCATTTGGCTGACCGGGAAAACATTTTCTGGCGCATGAGGCGCGGCCACTTGGGGCTCCAGCCGCGAAACATCGTATTCATAAACCTGGCTGTATTTGGCGTCGCTGTCGCTGGTAAAGACCTGGTAAGGGCGCCGGGCTCGTTTTTCGCCGCTAGGAGTTGTATCATTTATATAAGCTAGAGTCGTTTCATCCGGAGGAATGATACCGTTTTTCCCTCCAGCCTCAATGGCCATGTTACACATGGCAAAACGACCATCCATACCTAACTGACTGATCGCTTCCCCAACGAATTCCATGGCTTGGTAGCGAGCACCATCAACGCCGATCTGACCGATGGTGTAAAGGATCAGGTCCTTACCCCCAACCCAGGAGGGTAACTGGCCGTAGTAAATAAATTTAATAGATTCCGGCACTCGAAACCAGCACTCACCCAAGGCCATGCCGGCGGCCATGTCGGTACTGCCGACACCGGTGGAGAAAGCTCCGAGAGCCCCATAAGTACAGGTGTGGGAATCGGCTCCAATAATTACATCGCCTGGCAAAACCAAACCAACTTCGGGCAGGAGACAATGCTCGATCCCGACCCGGCCACCTTCATAGTAATGAGTAATACCAAATTGTTGAGCAAAATTACGGATCTCTTGGCACTGGGTCGCTGATTTGATGTCCTTGTTGGGTGTAAAAT